>CAJZDE010000226.1:0-2507 GCA_915063165.1 uncultured Streptococcus sp. | reverse complement strand
ACCAACTCAAGGATTTTATCAAACTTATCCTCTGTTTCCAGTCGGCCATCCTGGTCTATGATGATATCGTCGTAGGCTTGGTGTTTGAGCAGAAATTGTTTAGAACCGCTATTGACCGAGCCCACGATATGTGTGTCTGGAAACTGTGCCTTGACCAGACGAGCGAAGGCCAAACCGACACCGCTAGTGGCAGCCCGAACCAAAATCTTGTCATTGGGCTCAATGCGCAGATTTTTCATAGAACCTAGAGCAGTATAATAGGTCTCTGGCACTGCTGCCAGCTCAGTCCAGGTCAGATTGGTCTCAACTGTATAAATTTGATCATTCGGCAGAAGGACATACTCAGCATAAGAACCGTCAAAAGCTCGCCCCATTTCTCCCATGATGGAAACCACTTTCTGGCCAATCTCTAAATCTGCTCGAGTCGTCTTGGCCACTTGGCCAACACACTCAATACCTAAAATCCGAGGGAAGGTGACACTAGGCGATAAACCCTCACGAGTAAAAATCTCCGAGTGGTTAATCCCAAATCCTCTGACCTTGACCAGAGTCCAGCCCCCTTGAAGTTCTGGAATCGGTCTTTCTTCTAGCAAAAGCTTTTCTGGGCCACCCGCTTCGTAAATGACTATAGCTTTCATCGTTTCCATAGAATCACCTCGCTTTCTACAAAGTTTAGCATTCTAAGCTTAGACTTTTCAAAAAATCAGTTAGATTCCTGCAAGATCTAATAATTCTTTGACAAAACCATTAGCTAGCTGTTGGAGAATCTCCTGAGGGAAACCAAGTGGCTGGACACGTCCTTCATCCAAGATCAAGATAGAGGTACAGAGGTGCTAGCAAACGAGTGATACCAATCCGCTAGGTTTAATCACTCGAAAGAGAAGCTGGATAGCGTTCCTCTAACTCAGCAAAACGGTTAGTTAAAGCTCAAGAACTTGGTAAGAATAACCTAAATCTTGCAAGAATTTAAATAAATCTCTTGTAGAGACAAAAATAGTTTTTTCATTAGTATTGGGATGGAAAGTCATGATATCCTCTGATACAATGTCCCTATCAAAATAAACTTGAATGTCCTTCTCCTCATTGTTGAGAAGACCAAAGGGAGATACAGTTCCTGCTGGTAGGTTCATTTTCTCTGCCAAGGAGTCCAATGAGGCCATACGAATCCGATCGGCTCCCACTTGAACTTTAAAGTCATCCATATCCAATCGTTTCTTGTCATCCATAATGAGTAGGTAATACTGGGTTTTCCTCTTATTGGTTAAAAACATAGTCTTAGTCCGAACACCCTCCATGCCTTCAATATAGCTATCTGCCTGCTCTGTCGTAAATGCAGGAGGGTGCTCCACCACATCAAAGGTGATCCCCAACTCTTGCAACTTGTTAGCTACTTGTTGATATGCATCCATGCTTCTTACCTCATTTCTCCATGATATTTTTTACTAATTTTTGTAAATCTGGTACAACCTGAGCTGCAAACCAAGGATTTTTAGCCATCCAGATTTGGTTGCGGGGCGATGGGTGAACCAAAGGAAAAAAGTCTGGCAGATAGTCTTGATAATGCTGAACCGTCTCGGTCAGCTTGATATTTCCTTTTTGATGCAGATAATATTTCTGTGCATACTGACCAATCAAAATTGTCAGCTCAATATCTGGCAAAAGCTCTAAAATCGGCTGATGCCATTTGTCCGCAAAGCCCTTACGAGGCGGTAAATCTCCAGACTTTCCATGTCCTGGAAAATAAAAATCCATGGGCAAAACCGCAAAGTAGCCAGAATTATAAAAAGTCTCTTCATTGACACCCAGCCATTCTCTAAGCCGGTCACCACTCTTGTCCTTCCAGTAAAGCCCTGCCTGCTGAGTTTTCAGCCCCGGCGCTTGACCAACAATGTTAATCCGAGCATTCTGAGGTGCCGCAAAAAGCGGCTTGATTCCCTGCTTCGTGTATTCTTGATTTTCTGGGTCGGCCATGATGGCCTTAGCAATATCCTCTATTGTTTGCATGATAACTCCTTGCAAAGAAACTCATTTGGAAAGACCAAACGAGTTCTTCTTTTTTATTTGATTAATTCGTAGATAGCTTCTGCGTAAATGGCCGCAGCACGGAAAAGGTCTTCTACATCAGTAAATTCGTTGGCTTGGTGCATGGTGTTGACATAGTCTGGGAACATGGCGCCAAAAGCCACACCACGCTTCAAAAGACGGCCAAAGGTTCCACCACCAATGACTTGCTCGTGTCCTTTGAGACCTGTTTGTTTTTCGTAAACACTCAAAAGTGTTGCTACCAACTCATCATCTGCTGGAACATAGTGCGGAGTATGCCCATGCTCAGATAGACTCACTGACACAACACTAGCAACTTTTTCAAGGCCAGCTTGAATTGTTTTCGGATCAGTTCCTTGCGGGTAACGGATGTTCAGAGCAATAGTATTGTCAGCCTTGGCACTGTCAAAATGGAAAACACCAGCATTCATGCTGAGAGCACCCATTTTAGCATCTGTATAAGC
>CAJZDE010000225.1:0-2548 GCA_915063165.1 uncultured Streptococcus sp. | reverse complement strand
ATTAGGAAGCAAAACACCACCTAATTTCCATTCCATTATACTCCCTATTCTATCAAAAAAATAGGAAAAATCCTAAGAGAAAACTTAGGATTTTGGCATTCTATTTTTACACTTTAGAACTTTCGCCCTGACTTGTTGTAGCCATATTTTTCTACAAAATACTCACGAAATTCCAAGAGATTGTCATCCATGATGGCTTGGTGGACCTGCTTCATCAGATTGAGCAAGAAGTAGAGATTGTGGTAACTAGTCAAGCGGATACCGAAGGTTTCATCAGCCTTGAGCAAGTGACGAAGGTAGGCGCGTGTGTAGTTCTTACATGTGTAGCAATCACACTCAGGATCCAGTGGCGTAAAATCTTCAGCGAATTGGGCATTCTTGACAACCAAACGACCTTGGCTGGTCATACAAGTTCCGTTACGAGCGATACGAGTCGGCAAGACACAGTCAAACATATCCACACCACGAATAACCCCATCAATCAAGCTATCTGGCGCTCCCACACCCATCAAATAGCGAGGTTTGTTTTCAGGAAGAAGTTGGGTTGTGAAGTCCAAGACTGCATTCATCTCTTCGTGGGTTTCTCCTACTGCCAAACCACCGATAGAGTAGCCTGGGAAATCCATGCTGACAAGGTCATGAGCTGACTGACGACGAAGGTCTTCAAATCCCGCTCCCTGCACAATCCCAAACAAACCTTGATCCTGTGGACGACGGTGAGCCTTCAAACCACGCTCCGCCCAACGGCTAGTACGCTCGATGGATTGCTTAACGTAGTCGTAAGGTTGGTAAAACTGAGGACATTCATCAAAAGACATCATGATGTCTGAGCCTAGATTGTTCTGAATAGAGATGGCTTTCTCCGGTGATAGGAACATCTTGGAACCATTGAGATGGTTTTTAAAGGTTACGCCTTCTTCGGTGATATTTCGGCTATCAGCTAGGGAATAAACCTGGAAACCACCACTATCCGTCAAGATTGGCTGGTCCCAGTTCATAAATTTGTGGAGACCACCTGCGCGTGCAATGAGTTCGTCCCCTGGACGAAGCCATAGATGATAAGTATTAGAGAGGATAATTCCTGATCCCATCTCCTTCAACTCCTCTGGCGACTGGGTCTTGACAGTAGCTTGGGTCCCAACTGGCATAAACATAGGTGTCGGGAAGGTACCGTGCGGAGTGATGATTTCTCCCAGACGAGCTCCCGTGTGTTTCTCTTTCTTAATCAAACGGTATTTGATTGGTGAATCTGACATTTTCTACCTCCGAAGCTGGGAAAGACAGTCCCAGTTCATACTTTGTGCCCAAAGGCATACTGTATGATTTTATCAAAAAAACCAGGAACTGTCACGAACTATGGTATAATGAGAGAATGAAATACCCAAAAATTGATTTAAAAACCATTCGTCTGCAGACGAGGCAGTTTCAGGCTGAAAATCCCCGCCTCTTTCTCGTCTATCTCTTACCTAGCATACTGGTCATCTTATCAGGCTTTCTCAACCCCTTGGCTCGTCTCCAAGAAAGTGTTTTAGAGCAATCCTTTTTCAGCATGCTAGCACAAGTCCTCCAAGCCTATCTCTTCCCGCTAGTGGTTTCTTTTATGAGCACGATTTTTCTAGCAGGTGCTGCTTTTGCGACACTCCGACTCCTCAAGGATCCTGATACAGAACTCTCAGTAAAATCAAGCCTGGCCCTCTTTGCTGAAGAGCGTTTCTCGCAAACCTTCCTAACTCTGCTCCTCAAACGTTTCTACCTCTTTTTATGGAGCATTCCAAACTTAGTAGGCGTTTATTTTCTCTTTTATAGCAATCTCTTGGCTCGTAGATTTGTTGCCCTACATCCTGAATTTCCAAAACTGGATCTCTCGTCGCTTGAAACCGAGCAATTCCTTATGACCTTTGGTCTCTACTTTTTCGCGAGTCTCATCTTGATGATTGTAGGGAACATCCTCTACGTTCCGCAACATTATGCCTACTCGCAGGTAGAATTCCTCCTCTGCGACACTCTGGATTTAGGCCAAGCTAAACCAAGGCAAATCCTGAAAACCAGCCGTTTCTTGATGAAGGGTTACAAATTCCAGCGCTTTGTCCTCGACCTACAACTACTCCCTTGGTACTTCCTCAACTGGCTCACTTTTGGAATTGCTAGTTTTTCAATCCTTCCCTATATCCAAAACAATCACATCTTCTTTTACAGAGCCCTACTAGCCCGTAAACGTCGAAATGGATAAGAGTCTACAAAAACCAGCGTCGTTCAGGACGCTGGTTTTCTTATTTCAAAAGTAACATACTCAGCAGAGTCAAAATAGCAGGCCCACCTTGCTTCAGAAGAATCTTCTTGTCTGCTGTCAGAGAACCGTAGGTCGCTGCACCAAGCACAAATAAAACAAAGATGGTTACAATTTCCAAACTTTGTGAGAAATAAATCCCGTACAAGAGAAACACACCTATCAAAGCATTATAAATTCCTTGATTTTTAAATAATGAACTCACTGAAGGACGAGCCAGTCCTTCCTTATCCACATTAAACACTCGACTAGTAGTATCTG
>CAJZDE010000224.1:0-2551 GCA_915063165.1 uncultured Streptococcus sp. | reverse complement strand
TGTTATATTCTCTGTCGCAGAGAAAGTTTCTTTCTAGGAACTTGATTTCCTGGACTTGGATAAGGTGATATTCATCTCATTCAATCCAATTTGTCAATAAACTGCTAGAAAGTCTTTTGTAGGTAAACTGCTAACTATAAAAGTCTTTACTAGCCTAGAAAAATAAAAAGGAGTATACAATATGTCTATTGTTATCGGTGCAGATGCTGCAGGTTTGAGATTGAAAGAAGTTGTGAAAGACTTCTTGGAAAAAGAAAACTTCCACGTTGTGGATGTTACAGCTGAAGGTCAAGACTTTGTTGATGTGACTCTTGCTGTTGCTGCAGAAGTAAACAAAGAAGAACAAAACCTTGGTATCGTGATTGATGCTTATGGGGCTGGTCCATTCATGGTCGCAACTAAAATCAAAGGAATGGTTGCTGCAGAAGTTTCAGATGAACGTTCAGCTTATATGACTCGTGGACACAACAACTCACGTATGATCACTATGGGTGCACAACTTGTTGGTGACGAATTGGCCAAAAACATTGCTAAAGGTTTTGTTAATGGTAAATACGACGGTGGACGTCACCAGATTCGTGTTGATATGTTGAACAAAATGTGCTAATTAGATTACAGTAAGAAAGGTAAGTTAAAATGAGAATTGCAATTGGATGTGACCACATCGTAACAGATGAAAAAATGGCGGTTTCAGAATTTTTGAAATCAAAAGGATATGAAGTCATCGACTTTGGTACCTATGACCACACACGTACTCACTACCCAATCTTTGGTAAAAAAGTGGGTGAAGCTGTAACTAGCGGTCAAGCTGATCTTGGGGTATGTATCTGTGGTACTGGTGTTGGTATCAACAACGCTGTCAACAAAGTTCCAGGAGTTCGTTCTGCCTTGGTTCGTGATATGACAACAGCTCTTTATGCAAAAGAACAATTGAACGCCAATGTTATTGGTTTTGGTGGTAAAATCACTGGTGAATTGCTCATGTGCGACATCATTGAAGCTTTCATCAATGCTGAATACAAACCATCAGAAGAAAACAAAAAATTGATTGCGAAAATTGAGCACGTTGAAACTCACAATGCTCATCAAGCAGATGCAAACTTCTTTACAGAATTCCTTGAAAAATGGGATCGCGGTGAATACCACGACTAAGAGGTGACGCATGATTTTAACAGTCACAATGAATCCATCCATTGACATTTCTTATCCTTTGGATGAATTAAAAATTGACACTGTCAACCGTGTGGTGGACGTGACCAAGACAGCTGGTGGTAAAGGTCTCAATGTTACACGAGTTCTTTCAGAATTTGGTGATTCTGTTGCTGCTACTGGTTTGGTCGGTGGTAAACTTGGTGAGTTTTTAGTAGAGCATATCGACGATAAAGTATCGAAACGTTTCTTCTCCATTCAAGGAGAGACTCGTAACTGTATCGCTATTCTCCATGGAGACAACCAAACAGAAGTTCTTGAAAAAGGTCCTGTAGTATTGGAACAGGAAGGTCAAGACTTTTTGGAACATTTCAAAAATCTCCTGGAGTCAGTTGAAGTAGTAGCTATCTCAGGTAGTCTGCCAGCAGGTCTTCCAGTTGACTACTATGCAAGCTTAGTAGAACTTGCTAATCGCGCAGGAAAACCAGTTGTTCTAGACTGCTCAGGTGCGGCTCTTCAGGCTGTCCTTGAATCACCACACAAACCAACAGTTATTAAACCAAATAACGAAGAATTGTCTCAGCTTCTAGGCAGAGAAGTTTCTGAGGAGTTGGATGAATTAAAAGAAGTTCTTCAAGAGCCTCTATTTGCAGGGGTTGAGTGGATAATCGTTTCACTTGGTGCAAATGGTGCTTTTGCAAAACATGGGGACACTTTCTACAAGGTAGATATTCCAAGAATTCAGGTAGTGAACCCTGTTGGATCTGGAGATTCTACTGTGGCAGGTATTTCATCAGGACTTCTTCATGAGGAATCGGATGCAGAACTCCTCATCAAGGCCAATGTCCTTGGTATGCTCAATGCTCAAGAAAAAATGACAGGTCATGTCAATATGGCTAACTATCAGGATCTATATGATCAATTAATAGTAAAAGAGGTATAAAATGGCTTTAACAGAACAAAAACGTGCACGCTTAGAAAAACTTTCAGATGAAAATGGCATTATTTCAGCCCTTGCTTTTGACCAACGTGGTGCTTTGAAACGCCTCATGGCTCAATACCAAACAGAGGAACCAACTGTGGCTCAAATGGAAGAACTCAAAGTCTTGGTAGCAGATGAATTGACAAAATACGCATCCTCTATGCTTCTAGACCCAGAGTATGGACTTCCAGCTACAAAAGCGCTTGATGCCAATGCTGGTCTTCTCCTTGCTTATGAGAAAACGGGTTATGACACAACTAGCACTAAACGCTTGCCTGACTGCTTGGATGTTTGGTCTGCCAAACGTATCAAAGAACAAGGTGCAGACGCTGTCAAATTCTTGCTTTACTACGATGTAGACAGCGCTGACGAACTCAACCAACAAAAACAAGCCTACATCGAACGCATCGGTTCAGAGTG
>CAJZDE010000223.1:0-2561 GCA_915063165.1 uncultured Streptococcus sp. | reverse complement strand
CTTGATCTTCCACTTGTTCTTTCAATATAGAAAAGTGGTCCATGTCGCTATTAATGACAACTGCTCGGCTATTTTTCATCAAGAGACGTTTGTGATAGAAGTAGTCTTCAAAGCTAGGATGCTCAATCGGACCGATATGGTCAGGAGTGATGTTAAGAAAGACACCTACATCAAAGGTCAGGCCATAGACTCGATGAACAAGATAGGCTTGGCTAGAGACTTCCATTACAAGATGGGTTCGACCATTCTTAACAGCCTGAGCCATCATGTCGAAGAGATCGATATTTTCGGGTGTTGAGAAGGAAGATTTAAAGAAGGTCTCGCCATCCAGAGTTGTGTTCATAGTTGACAAGAGAGCTGTTGGGTAGCGTTGAGATAGGATGTGGTAAGCAAAGTAAGCAGATGTTGTCTTTCCTTTTGTCCCTGTGAAAGCAAGAATTTTTAGTTTCTCTTGCGGATTACCATAAAATTCCATAGCAATCAAACTCATGGCTTTCTTGATATCGTTCACAACGATGACAGGGATACCAACCTCGTAGTCCTTTTCGGCAACATACCAGGCTAAGCCCTGAGTTATAGCAGAAAGAAGGTATTCTTTTTTAAAGGCAGCGCCTTTTGCAAAAAAAAGAGAGCCTTCTTTTACTTTTCGGCTGTCGTAACTGATGCTATCAAAAACAACTTCGTTGTAGTTATAGTGGTAGTGTCCTTGGTCGATAATCTCGCGGAAGAGATCATCTTTCTTTAATATATCTAATACGGTTTCAATCTTTATCATACTTTCTATTGTAAACCGAAAGTCTGAATTTTACAAGTAACAAGGAAAAGTTTATAATGGAAGATGAGGAAAATTTCCTAGTTATCAAAATTGAATGAGGAAGCTATGTCTAACGAAAACAATCACCAGCAAGCCCAGATGTTGCGAGGGACTGCTTGGCTAACAGCTAGTAACTTTATTAGTCGCCTCCTTGGGGCTATCTACATTATTCCCTGGTATATCTGGATGGGAACCTATGCAGCCAAGGCAAATGGTCTCTTTACCATGGGCTACAATATTTACGCCTGGTTCTTGCTGATTTCGACGGCGGGTATCCCAGTTGCGGTCGCCAAACAAGTGGCTAAGTACAATACCATGCGAGAAGAAGAGCACAGCTTTGCCTTGATTCGGAGTTTCCTAAGCTTTATGACTGGCTTGGGACTGGTCTTTGCCTTGGTCTTGTATCTCTTTTCTCCCTGGTTAGCAGATTTGTCAGGTGTGGGGAAAGACCTGATTCCCATCATGCAGAGCTTGGCTTGGGCGGTCCTGATTTTCCCATCTATGAGTGTCATCCGAGGCTTCTTCCAAGGGATGAACAACCTCAAGCCTTATGCTATGAGCCAAATCGCTGAGCAGGTGATTCGTGTTATCTGGATGTTGATGGCGACTTTCTTCATTATGAAGATGGGTTCTGGTGACTACCTAGCAGCAGTTACCCAATCGACCTTTGCGGCCTTTGTGGGGATGGTGGCTAGTTTTGCAGTCTTGATCTACTTCCTAGCCCAAGAAGGTTTACTCAAAAGAGTATTTGAAACACGGGATAAAATCAATAGTAAGCGACTCTTAGTCGATACCATCAAGGAAGCCATTCCCTTTATCTTGACAGGATCAGCCATCCAGCTTTTCCAAATCTTGGACCAAATGACTTTTATCAGAAGCATGACTTGGTTTACCAACTACAGCAATGAAGACTTGGTTGTTATATTTTCTTATTTCTCTGCCAATCCTAATAAAATTACCATGATTTTAATCTCTGTAGGAGTTTCCATTGGTAGTGTTGGCTTGCCACTTTTGACGGAGAACTATGTAAAAGGTGACTTGCAGGCAGCAGCTCGCCTAGTTCAAGATAGTATGACCATGCTCCTCTTATTCTTGCTGCCAGCAACGGTCGGAGTTGTCATGGTAGGAGAACCGCTCTATACAGTCTTTTATGGTAAGCCAGATAGTCTGGCTATGGGTTTATTTGTCTTTGCAGTTTTGCAGTCTACTATCCTAGGCTTGTATATGGTCTTGTCTCCTATGCTTCAGGCCATGTTCCGCAACCGCAAGGCAGTTCTTTATTTTGTCTATGGTTCCCTTGCCAAGCTCGTCTTGCAACTTCCAAGCATTGCTATTTTCCACAGCTACGGGCCCTTGATTTCAACGACTATCGGACTAATCATTCCAAATGTCTTGATGTATAGAGATATCTGCCAGGTAACGGGAGCTCGTCGAAAGATAATCTTGAAACGGACTATTTTGATTACCATCTTGACCCTAGTCATGTTTATCCTAGTTGGCTTCTTGCAGTGGTTACTCGGTTTTGTCTTCCAACCAAGTGGACGTTTCTGGAGTTTCCTTTATGTGGCTCTCATCGGAGGGCTTGGAGGAGGTCTGTATGGTTTGATGAGCCTACGGACACGACTCTTGGACAAGATAATTGGCCAAGCTCAAGCAGACCGACTACGTACACGATTGAAAATATCGTAAAAAGATTAATAAATAAAAGTAATGAATTTAACCTTTCTTTAACAGAAAGGTTTTTATA
>CAJZDE010000222.1:0-2573 GCA_915063165.1 uncultured Streptococcus sp. | reverse complement strand
CGTAGAGCTCATCAACTTTGTTCCAGTTAATCACTGAGAAGAAAGCTTTGATGTAGTCAGGACGTACATTGCGGTATTTCACGTAGTAAGCATGTTCCCAAACGTCCAAGCCCAAGATTGGTTTTTTACCTTCTGAGATTGGTGTATCTTGGTTTGCTGTTGAAGTTACTTCAAGCTTCCCTTCTTTGTTGACAACCAACCACGCCCATCCAGAACCGAAGCGAGTTGCAGCTGCTGCAGTGAAAGCTGCTTGGAATTCTTCAAATGAGCCAAATGTTGCGTCGATTGCTGCTGCAAGTTCTGCTGATGGAGCTGTTTTCTCAGGAGTCATCAATTCCCAGAAAAGAGCGTGGTTCAAGTGTCCACCACCATTGTTGATAAGTGCTTGACGGATATCAGCTGGGATAGAATCTACATCAGCAAGCAAGGCTTCAAGGTCTTCACCGATTTCAGGGTGTTTTTCAAGAGCAGCATTCGCATTGTTGACGTAGGTTTGATGGTGCTTGTCATGGTGCAAGTGCATTGTTTCAGCATCGATGTATGGTTCCAAAGCGTCGTATGCGTATGGAAGGTCTGGTAAGATAATAGCCATCTGTAATACCTCTTTTTCTTTCTATATGAAAATGATAACGCAATCATCCTCTTTTTTCAAGTTTTTTGCTCAATTTGCTTCTGTCGCGATCTGCAAAAGTGCCTTTTCAAACAAGTACCCTTTTTCATAGACACCTGTCTTAATCTGGTAGTCTGTTTCAATCAAACAAGAAATCGCTCGTTTGAGAAAGGCCAAGGAAATCCCTCTCGAATCTCTCAGTGCAAACTTGATTTGATAAGGATTTGGATTGCGTCCCAAATAAGTCCCCAGACTGTTTACAATCTGCGATTCCGTCTGACCAGCCTCTGATAAAATCTTCACTTGAGTAAAGGTTCGAAACTGCCCTAACATGACAGCTATGAGCTTGATTTCGTCTTCCCCTTGCAGAGTCAAGTCTCTAACTAAGTCACGGGCCTGATCAATCTTCTTAGCTAGAATAAACTGAGTCAAATCAAAAATATTGTCTTGCAAAGTCTTTGGAATAGCTTCGACAATATCCTTCTCCTCAATCAAGCCATCTGACTTATAAGACTGTAAAAAAAGGAGATTTTTCTGGATTTCGCTAAACTGAAAACCAGACTTGATGAGGAGATTTTCAAAGGATTGCCCCACAAACTGCAGACCTTGTGTTTGACTCCATTTTTGGAAATACTGGCGCAGTTCTTGCTCCTTAGCCTCAATAGCATCAAAGACAATCGCATCTCGTTTGAGCAGTTTGACCAATCGTCTCTTGCTATCCAATTTTCCTTCCGCAAAAATCAAGAGTTTGGTTGTCGGTGAAGGATTGTCAAGGTATTCCTCAAATGATTTGAGTTCATCATCTGTTAAAAAGCGCTTTTTGGCTGTTGTAATATCGACAAAATGGTCTAATATCACGATTTTCTCATCTGCAAAGAAAGGGAGACTGACCAGCTCCAGTTCTAAATCCTTATAAGCTACTTCTTTCATATCAAAGTAAGCAAAATTGAGATCGGCTGGATCATAGCCAATCTGTTTCAACACTTGACTCTTCATAACTTCAAACTGACCTTGGTCTGTCCCTGTGAAAAGAGTCAGGCTAGATAAATTAGCTAGAGACACGTTTTGACTCTCTTCTATAGCTAGCATCTTCTCTCCTTTCTTCTGATTTTTTATTAAACTTAATCAATATAGCGCAATTTCCCACGGAAATCTTCTAGGTTCTCATAACCTTTTTCTTCCATGATTTCTTTTAGTTCATTGGTAATGCGTTCAAAAGCACCGACGCCTTCTTTGTGAAGGGTAGTTCCTACTTGCACCATACTCGCACCACAGAGGATGTGTTCAAAGGCATCACGACCCGTTATAACACCACCCGTTCCGATGATTTGGATTTGGGGATTTAAACGTTGGTAAAAGGCATGCACATTCGCTAGAGCAGTCGGTTTTATATACTCTCCACCAATTCCACCAAAACCATTCTTAGGACGAATCACGACAGACTCGTCTTCTATATAAAGGCCGTTTCCGATAGAGTTAACACAGTTAACAAACTTGAGCGGGTATTTGTTGAAAATAGAAGCCGCTTGATCAAAGTGAACAATATCAAAATAAGGTGGCAATTTGATTCCAAGAGGTTTGGTAAAGTAAGCAAATACTTCTGCCAAGATACAATCTGTTGTCTCAAAATCATAAGCAATCTGAGGTTTTCCTGGAACATTTGGACAAGAGAGATTAAGCTCTGTCAGTCCTTTGAATTCACTCTCTTGAACTTTTTTCAAGATGGTATGTGTTTCTTCTGGAGACATGCCGACTAGGGAAAGGAAGAAAGTTCGGTTTGGCTCTTTTTCCTGCAAGTCCAAAAGATAGTTCAGATAGTAGTCTAAGCCATTATTTGGTAAGCCCATGGAGTTGATAGAACCAAGTGGAACATCCTGGTATCGTGGCTCAGGATTGCCCTGACGAAAGTCCAGCGTAGCCGTCTTTGTCACAAAGGTTCCTGCAGCAGATTTTTTGACTTCTT
>CAJZDE010000221.1:0-2596 GCA_915063165.1 uncultured Streptococcus sp. | reverse complement strand
TGAAATGAGGCATTTATGAATGCAGGATAGAAATTTAGTGAATGTCAATCTGACAAAGGAGATGAAGACCAGCTTTATCGACTACGCCATGAGCGTTATCGTCGCGCGGGCCCTTCCTGATGTTCGAGATGGCTTAAAACCTGTTCACCGTCGTATTCTATACGGAATGAATGAACTAGGTGTTACACCAGACAAACCTCATAAAAAGTCAGCCCGTATTACAGGGGATGTTATGGGTAAATACCACCCACACGGAGATTCCTCTATTTACGAAGCCATGGTTCGTATGGCTCAGTGGTGGAGCTACCGTTACATGCTTGTTGATGGGCATGGAAACTTTGGTTCTATGGATGGGGACGGTGCTGCCGCGCAGCGGTACACTGAGGCACGTATGAGCAAGATTGCTCTTGAAATGCTTCGTGATATCAATAAAAACACTGTTGATTTCGTAGATAACTACGATGCTAACGAACGTGAACCCTTGGTTTTGCCTGCTCGTTTTCCAAACCTTTTGGTCAATGGAGCAACGGGTATCGCTGTTGGGATGGCAACCAATATTCCACCTCACAACTTGGGTGAAACCATTGATGCAGTGAAGTTGGTTATGGATAATCCTGAAGTGACGACTAAGGACTTGATGGAAGTCTTGCCTGGTCCAGATTTTCCAACCGGTGCTCTTGTCATGGGAAAATCAGGTATCCATAAGGCTTATGAGACTGGTAAAGGTTCAATCGTTCTTCGTTCTCGTACAGAGATTGAAACCACTAAGACGGGTCGGGAGCGCATCGTTGTAACGGAATTCCCTTATATGGTTAATAAAACCAAGGTACATGAGCATATTGTTCGCTTGGTTCAGGAAAAACGAATTGAGGGCATTACAGCCGTACGTGATGAGTCCAACCGTGAAGGCGTTCGCTTTGTAATCGAGGTTAAACGCGACGCGTCTGCCAACGTTATCCTTAACAACCTCTTCAAGATGACCCAGATGCAAACCAACTTTGGTTTCAACATGTTGGCGATTGAAAATGGTGTGCCAAAAATCTTGTCCCTTCGTCAAATTTTGGATGCTTATATCGAGCACCAAAAAGAAGTGGTTGTTCGCCGTACTCGTTTTGACAAGGAAAAGGCGGAGGCGCGTGCGCACATCTTAGAAGGTCTTTTAATCGCACTTGACCATATCGATGAAGTGATTCGTATCATTCGTGCCAGTGAAACAGATGCGGAAGCGCAAGCTGAGTTGATGAGCAAGTTCAAGCTTTCTGAACGTCAAAGTCAAGCTATCCTTGATATGCGTCTTCGTCGTTTGACAGGATTGGAACGTGATAAGATTCAGTCTGAATATGATGAATTAATTGCCTTGATTGCAGATTTGGCTGATATTCTTGCCAAGCCTGAGCGTGTGGCGCAAATCATCAAAGAAGAATTGGACGAAGTCAAACGCAAGTTTGGCGACAAGCGTCGTACAGAGTTGATGATCGGAGAAGTTTTAACCCTTGAAGATGAAGATTTGATTGAAGAAACGGATGTCTTGATTACTCTTTCTAATAAGGGTTACATCAAACGTTTGGACCAAGGTGAATTCACTGCTCAAAAACGTGGTGGTCGAGGAGTCCGAGGTACGGGTGTAAAGGATGATGACTTCGTGCGTGAGTTGGTTTCAACCAGCACCCATGATCATTTGCTTTTCTTTACTAATAAAGGACGCGTATACCGACTAAAAGGTTATGAAATCCCTGAATACGGTCGTACCGCTAAGGGCTTGCCAGTTGTCAATCTATTGAAGTTGGACGAAGGTGAGAGCATTCAGACCATCATCAACGTTGAGTCTGAACGTAGTGATGACGCCTATCTCTTCTTTACAACTCGTCACGGTATTGTGAAGAGAACCAGTGTTAAAGAGTTCGCTAATATTCGTCAAAATGGACTGAAAGCCTTGAATCTCAAGGATGAAGACGAATTGATTAATGTCTTGCTGACAGAAGAAGATACGGATATTATCATTGGTACCAAGTTTGGTTATGCTGTTCGCTTTAATCAATCAGCTGTCCGTGGCATGAGCCGTATCGCGACAGGTGTCCGAGGAGTCAATCTTCGTGAAGGGGATACAGTAGTTGGTGCTAGCGTGATTACAAACCAAGACGAAGTTCTTATCATCACTGAAAAAGGTTATGGTAAACGTACACTTGCTACTGAATACCCTACTAAAGGCCGTGGCGGTAAAGGGATGAAGACAGCCAATGTTGCTGAGAAGAATGGTCCTCTGGCAGGTCTCCTCACTGTTAAGGGGGATGAAGACCTGATGATTATCACGGATACAGGGGTCATGATTCGAACAAACGTTGCCAATATTTCACAAACTGGACGCTCAACTATGGGAGTTAAGGTGATGCGTCTAGATCAGGATGCTAAGATTGTGACCTTTACAACGGTTGCTGCAGCAGAAAAAGAAGAAGTTGGGACTGAAATTGAAACAGAAGGTGCAGAATAATGTCTCATAGAAGAACGAAAAATAAAAAGAGTAAGAAAAATAAGCGCAGAAATCTATTTATCAATATTTTAGCGGGTTTCTTAATTCTTCTTTCCCTAGCCTTGATTT
>CAJZDE010000220.1:0-2634 GCA_915063165.1 uncultured Streptococcus sp. | reverse complement strand
CTAGACAGATTGTTTTGACAATTCTAATCTTTTCTAAAATAAAAAACTAGCCTTTCTAGACTAGTTATTTTCAAGATAAAATTCAAAGCGTTCGCCAACGTATTGACTCTTTACGTACTCGAAAGCCGTCCCATCTTCAAGATAAGAGACCTGAGTCAAGGCTAAAATGGCATGCCCCTTTTCGACTTCTAGATAGTGAGCAATTTTTTCCTTAGCCAATCTCGCATAAATGGTCTGTTGGGATTTGCCAATCCGGTAGCCATGTTGCTGCAAGGTTTGAAAGAAGTGGCTGGTGATCTCTTCTTTTTTGAAATCCTTAATGAATTTCTCAGGAATGGATGCGACTTCATAGACTAGAGGAACTTGGTCAGCGTAACGCACCCGTTCCATGCGAATAATATTCTCTGTCGGAGTAATCCCTAGCTTAGCGACCTCTTGCTCATTTGGAATGGTTCTTCTGTAAGAAATGAGTTGGCTAGAAGGTACTTTCCCCTGAGATTTGACAATCTCCGTAAAACTAGTCGTTCCTCGCATTTTTTCTTGGACACGAGTGCTAGAAACAAAGGTCCCACTTCCTACACGACGCTCCAAAACTCCTTCCTCAACTAAGAGAGAGATAGCCTGGCGTAATGTCATCCGGCTAACTTGAAACTGTTCAGCTAAATCTCGCTCACTTGGAAGTCTCTCTCCGATTTTCCAATGATGCTCATCTATATCCTTCTTGATCTGATCGTGGATTTTCATATAAGCTGGTAACATGATTCTCACTTCTTTTCTTTATTTTCTCCATTGTACCGTATTTGCTAAGAAAAAGTCAAACTTTGCCTTGTTTAGTTGGTAATTCGCCCCTATTTGTGATAGAATATTGAAAAAGATATTTCTTTTGAGAAAGGAAAATGATGAGCAACATTTCAACTGATTTGCAAGATGTCGAAAAAATCATCGTGCTGGACTATGGTAGCCAATACAACCAGCTGATTTCACGCCGTATCCGTGAAATTGGTGTTTTTTCAGAGCTAAAAAGCCAAAAGATTTCAGCAGCAGAGGTTCGTGCGATTAACCCGGTAGGGATCATTCTCTCAGGTGGACCAAACTCTGTTTACGAAGAAGGTTCATTTGATATTGACCCAGAAATTTTTGAACTTGGTATTCCAATTTTGGGAATCTGCTATGGTATGCAACTTCTTACCCACAAACTTGGAGGTAAGGTTGTTCCAGCAGGTGATGCTGGGAACCGCGAGTATGGTCAATCCCCACTTACTCACACTCCTTCTGCCCTCTTTGAAGGGACTCCTGAAGAACAGATAGTTTTGATGAGCCATGGCGATGCTGTTACAGAGATTCCAGCTAATTTTATTCGTACTGGTACTTCTGCTGACTGTCCTTATGCAGCTATTGAAAACCCTGACAAGCACATCTATGGTATCCAATTCCACCCAGAAGTGCGCCATTCTGTATACGGAAATGATATCCTTCGCAACTTTGCCCTTAACATCTGTAAGGCTAAAGGCGACTGGTCAATGGACAACTTCATCGATATGCAGATCAAGAAAATCCGTGAAACTGTAGGTGACAAGCGTGTTCTTCTCGGCCTATCAGGTGGTGTTGACTCTTCTGTTGTTGGAGTTCTTCTTCAAAAAGCGATCGGTGATCAATTAATCTGTATCTTTGTAGACCACGGTCTTCTCCGTAAGGGAGAGGCTGACCAAGTTATGGACATGCTTGGTGGTAAGTTTGGTTTGAATATCGTCAAAGCAGACGCTGCTAAACGTTTCCTTGATAAATTGGCTGGCGTATCTGACCCTGAACAAAAACGGAAGATTATCGGTAACGAATTTGTTTATGTCTTTGATGACGAAGCTAGCAAGCTCAAAGATGTAAAATTCCTTGCTCAAGGAACGCTTTACACTGACGTGATTGAGTCTGGAACTGATACAGCTCAAACCATCAAGTCACACCACAACGTGGGTGGTCTTCCAGAAGACATGCAGTTTGAACTGATCGAACCATTGAACACTCTCTATAAAGACGAAGTTCGTGCCCTCGGTACGGAGCTTGGTATGCCAGACCACATCGTATGGCGCCAACCATTCCCAGGACCAGGACTTGCTATCCGTGTCATGGGTGAAATCACTGAAGAAAAACTAGAAACTGTTCGTGAGTCTGATGCTATCCTTCGTGAAGAAATCGCTAAAGCTGGTCTTGACCGCGATATCTGGCAATACTTCACTGTCAACACAGGCGTTCGTTCAGTAGGTGTTATGGGTGACGGTCGTACATATGACTACACCATTGCCATTCGCGCTATCACTTCTATCGATGGTATGACAGCTGACTTTGCTAAAATTCCTTGGGATGTCCTTCAAAAGATTTCTGTACGTATCGTTAACGAAGTAGACCACGTTAACCGCATCGTCTACGATATCACAAGTAAACCACCTGCAACCGTTGAGTGGGAATAGAATTAATGAGCTTCTAAAGCCTTAGAAATCAATATTTCTAAGGCTTTGAGAAAATATTTAGAAATATTGTAATACTAAATAAAAGAATATAATGGTAAATGAATTAATCACACAATTTTTAAAATCTCCAATTGGAAAGCTTAGCAATGATCTTTATTCTAAACTTGAAAAG
>CAJZDE010000219.1:0-2652 GCA_915063165.1 uncultured Streptococcus sp. | reverse complement strand
ATGTGGTGCTGAAGAATTTAGCGGGAATTTCAGCACAATAGAGAATAGCATTAATAGATATAAAAATACATTAGGAGAGATAGTTTCAGACTATCTAACATCTAGTTTTCAACTATTCTTTACAAACTTTCTAGCCAAGCTTCATCTCGAACTTCAATACCAAGTTCTTGTGCTTTTTGGAGCTTGCTTCCTGCATCTGCTCCTGCTACGACAAGATTCGTTTTCTTAGATACACTGCCTGTAACCTTGGCTCCAAGATTTTCGAGTTTGCTTTTTGCTTCTGAGCGCGTGAGGCGTTCCAATTTTCCTGTCAGAACTACTGTCAAACCTGATAAGGCCGCATCTGCTACTACTGTCTGCCCTTGGTAGTCCAGATTGACGCCAGCTTCTTTCAGCTCGTCTAAGAGAATCTTCGATCCTTCTGTAGCAAAATAAGTCTGAAGGCTTTGGGCAATCACCCCACCCAAGCTCTCGATACTTGCTACTTCCTCTGGATCAGCTTGGGCTAGATTTTCAATAGAGTGGAAATGTTGGAGCAAGAGTTGGCTAGCCTTGCTTCCGACATGGCGAATTCCCAGACCAAACAAGAGCTTTTCAGCAGAGTTTTCCTTGGATGCTTGAATGGCCTGATACAGTTTTGACGCAGACTTTTCCTTAACACCTTCTAAAAGAAGGAAATCGTCTTCTTTCAAACGGTAAATATCTGCCACATCCTTGACTAGATTAGCAGCAAAGAGTTTCTCAACTATGGAAGGACCAAGGCCTGTAATATTCATGGCATCTCGAGAGGCAAAGTGAATCAAGCCTTCCATAATTTGAGCAGGACAGCGAGGATTGATACAACGTAGAGCAACCTCATCTTCAAAATGAAGTAACTGACTGTCACAGCTCGGACAGTTAGTCGGAATATCCAGTTTTTCTTCAGAAACACGCTTTGACTCTACCACTCGTAAGACAGCAGGGATGATGTCGCCAGCCTTATAGACGATAACCGTATCGTCCTTTCGGATATCCTTTTCGGCGATATAATCTACGTTGTGCAGTGTTGCACGGCTAACAGTTGTCCCAGCAAGCTGAACAGGTGTTAGATTGGCAGTCGGGGTCACAACACCCGTACGACCTACTGTCCAGTCAACTGAAAGGAGCTGGGCTTCTTTTTCTTCAGCGGGAAATTTATAGGCGACTGCCCACTTGGGTGCTTTAACGGTAAAACCGAGTTCTTCTTGACCTGCTAGGTCATTGACCTTGATTACCACTCCATCAATATCGTAAGGCAGTTTCTCCCGTTCTTGTCCTACTTCTTGGATAAAATCCCATATCTCATCTATGCTTTTAACCACTATTCGTTTAGGATTAACCACAAAACCAAGCTGTTCAAGATGCTCCAAGACCTTTTCTTGGCTATCACGAGTAGAAGGGCTTGCTTCTTGATAGAGGAAAGTCGCAAGATTACGCTTGGCCACTACTGCTGTATCCAACTGACGGAGGGTTCCTGCTGCTGCATTACGAGGATTGGCAAATTCAGGCTCTCCATTTTCTTGGCGAGCTTGGTTGACCAGATCAAAGGAAGCGCGTGGCATGTAACACTCCCCACGAACGGTAATATCAAGCTCTTCAGGCAAAGTTAAGGGAATATCCCTGACACGCTTGAGATTTTCAGTGATATTTTCTCCAACAGAACCATCCCCACGTGTGGCACCAACAGTTAAAATCCCCTTCTCATAGGTAAGAGAAATCGACAAACCATCGATTTTCAATTCACAGATATAGGTGGGATGGGGTAACTCTTTGCGAACACGCGCATCAAAAGCTTCTAACTCTTCACGTGAAAAAGCATCCTGCAAACTATAAAGAGGATACTGATGACTGTATTTTTCAAAACCATCTAAAACTTTACCACCAACACGATGGGTTGGACTGTCTGCTAAAACTTGATCTGGATAGGCAGCTTCCAACTCGACCAATTCTCGGTAGAGGCGATCGTACTCGCTATCTGAAACCGAAGGATTGTCACTCGTATAGTACTCGTTCGCATAACGGTTGAGTAAGGCAACTAACTCATTCATTCTTTCATTCATAATCCCATTTTACCACAAAGCAAGCCCTCCTCACAATAGAGAAGGGTTGAAAAATTGTTCATAGTGAAATATTTTCTAAAAAATAGAAATTAGGACTCTTTTTCAAAACGACTGCGTACATAAACAAGGGATAGACAAGATAGGATGATAACCCCGCTTCCAATTATCAGGAAAGAAGAGAGATGTACGCTTGGAAGAACCGTCATAAAGCCTTTTGCAATTGGCATAAATAGAATGGCTAAGGTAAAAATTGTGCTTAGCACTCTCCCCAAGTATTTATCCTCAACCTTGGTTTGCACCTGAGTAAAAAAGTGAATATTAAAGATCGTCATAAACAGTTCACAAACTAAATTTCCAGAGAAGGAAAGAAAAGTTGGCAGTGGTAATCCCATCATAAAAACTCCAATACCAGTCAAAGCTAGTAAAATCAAAAGGTTATAAACACTTGCCTTTACTTTGCTAGCTAGTAGAGCTCCCCCAATGGAACCAATTGCGCCCATAGTTAAAATACTTGCATAAGCTCCTTCTACCCCATAAAGCCGATTTGAAAATGGGAGGAGAAATTCAAAAGCAG
>CAJZDE010000218.1:0-2686 GCA_915063165.1 uncultured Streptococcus sp. | reverse complement strand
AAAAATATTTTTATTAAGTATCAATTTTAATGTAAAAATCTACTCTACATTCTTTGAAAGGAGTTGAACACGCCCTAAATACTGTGTGAAAAAGATAAATTCTCTTTTGAGCATCGCTCACTGCAAGAATTTCCTATTTTCACTTTGTATTTTACGGGCTCTGTATCCTATATGAGTAACATTCAAAACATGTCCCTTGAGGACATCATGGGAGAGCGCTTTGGTCGATACTCCAAGTACATCATTCAAGACCGGGCTTTGCCAGACATTCGGGATGGATTGAAGCCGGTTCAGCGCCGTATTCTTTATTCTATGAATAAGGATGGAAATACCTTTGACAAGAGCTACCGTAAGTCGGCCAAGTCTGTCGGTAACATCATGGGGAATTTTCACCCACACGGGGATTCTTCTATCTATGATGCTATGGTTCGTATGTCTCAGGACTGGAAAAACCGTGAGATTCTGGTTGAAATGCACGGTAATAACGGTTCTATGGACGGAGATCCGCCAGCGGCTATGCGTTATACTGAGGCGCGCTTGTCTGAGATTGCTGGTTATCTCCTTCAGGATATCGAGAAAAAGACCGTTCCTTTTGCATGGAACTTTGACGATACCGAGAAAGAGCCGACAGTCCTGCCAGCAGCCTTTCCAAACCTTTTGGTTAATGGTTCGACTGGGATTTCGGCTGGTTATGCCACAGATATTCCTCCACATAATTTGGCTGAAGTCATCGATGCGACAGTTTACATGATTGACCACCCAACAACCAAGGTGGACAAACTCATGGAATTCTTGCCTGGGCCAGACTTCCCTACAGGAGCTATCATCCAAGGCCGTGACGAAATCAAAAAGGCCTATGAAACTGGGAAAGGGCGCGTGGTCGTTCGCTCTAAGACGGAGATTGAAAAGCTAAAAGGTGGTAAGGAACAAATCGTTATCACTGAAATTCCTTATGAAATCAATAAGGCTAATCTAGTCAAGAAAATCGATGATGTTCGTGTCAATAACAAGGTAGCTGGTATTGCTGAGGTTCGTGATGAGTCTGACCGTGACGGTCTTCGTATCGCTATTGAACTCAAGAAAGACGCTAATACCGAGCTCGTACTCAACTATCTCTTCAAATACACCGACCTGCAAATAAATTACAACTTTAACATGGTGGCGATTGACAATTTCACACCTCGTCAGGTCGGGATTGTCCCAATCTTATCTAGCTATATCGCCCACCGTCGTGAAGTGATTTTGGCTCGTTCACGCTTTGATAAGGAAAAGGCTGAGAAACGTCTCCATATCGTTGAAGGCTTGATTTGCGTGATTTCGATTTTGGACGAAGTCATTGCCCTTATCCGTGCTTCTGAGAACAAGGCTGACGCTAAGGAAAACCTCAAGGTCAGCTATGAGTTTACTGAGGAGCAGGCTGAAGCCATCGTGACCTTACAACTTTACCGTTTGACCAATACAGATGTGGTTGTCTTGCAGGAAGAAGAAGCAGAACTTCGTGAAAAAATTGCCATGCTCGCGGCGATCATCGGTGATGAACGAACTATGTACAATCTCATGAAAAAAGAGCTTCGTGAGGTCAAGAAGAAATTTGCGACTCCACGTTTAAGTTCTTTAGAAGACACTGCGAAAGCAATCGAGATTGATACAGCTAGTTTGATTGCCGAGGAAGATACCTATGTCAGCGTGACCAAGGCAGGTTACATCAAGCGTACCAGTCCTCGTTCCTTTGCGGCATCCACTCTAGAAGAAATTGGCAAACGTGATGACGATCGTTTAATCTTTGTTCAATCTGCCAAGACAACCCAGCACCTCTTGATGTTCACTACTCTTGGGAATGTCATTTATCGACCAATTCATGAATTGGCAGATATTCGTTGGAAGGATATCGGAGAGCATCTGAGCCAAACCATTACCAACTTTGAAACCAATGAAGAAGTACTTTACGTAGAAGTGGTAGATCAGTTTGATGATGCGACAACCTACTTTGCAGCTACTCGTCTCGGTCAAATCAAACGCGTAGAACGTAAAGAATTCACCCCATGGAGAACCTATAAGTCGAAATCAGTCAAGTACGCTAAACTCAAAGACGAGACTGATCAAATTGTAGCAGTAGCTCCAATCAAACTGGATGATGTACTCTTGATTAGTCAAAATGGTTATGCCCTTCGTTTCAATATCGAAGAGGTTCCCGTTGTCGGTGCCAAGGCTGCAGGTGTCAAGGCCATGAACCTGAAAGCAGATGATGTCCTTCAGGCAGCATTTATCTGTAACACCTCATCCTTCTACCTCTTGACCCAACGTGGTAGTTTAAAACGTGTTTCTATTGATGAAATTCCAGCAACCAGCCGTGCCAAACGAGGACTACAAGTCTTGCGTGAGTTGAAAAACAAACCGCACCGTGTCTTCTTGGCTGGATCAGTTTCAGAGCAAGGATTCGTTGGTGATCTTTTTAGTACAGAAGTGGAAGAGAACGACCAAACACTGCTTGTTCAATCTAACAAGGGAACAATCTATGAGAGTCGATTGCAAGATTTGAACCTATCAGAACGTACTAGCAACGGAAGCTTTATCTCAGATACGATTTCAGATGAGGAAGTTTTCGATGCTTACCTCAAAGAAGTCTATAAAGAAGGTAAAGACAATCCATAAAAAGAATCGGTCCAAGTGACTGATTTCTTTTTTT
>CAJZDE010000217.1:0-2687 GCA_915063165.1 uncultured Streptococcus sp. | reverse complement strand
AATGGATTAGGTATTACAGGAATTTCTCTTGCCATTATTGGTATTTTGATCATTATTTGGGGAGCTACACTACAACAGGTTGATTTATCAAACCCTGATTTTATGTCCTTTGCGACTGGAGGTATGATTTTGCTGGCTATAGGGTTATGTATGATTGCCGGCTTACCTGTTATTTTAAAAATTGCGGGTATTTGGTTGGCGGCATTGACTACCATGATTTATATTTACAGCCTACCTAATACTGATTTGCTTATCAAACTGATTGGCTTTATTCCTGTTATCGCACTAGCTACTTGGCTATCTTTTAAATTTTGGTAATGAGGAAAATAATGAAAAGAGGTAAAAAAATGTTTATTATCATTCTGTCAACACTTGGATTACTAGCCCTTATAACTTGGGGTGCCATCGCCTATCTTGGACGAAGTCAAACATTATCGATAAAATCCATCGATAACCCCAGCGGCGATTTGTATTTAATTCATATCACAAAGCCAAGTCAGCAAACCTGGAAAGCTGGGGCTTATGCTAAGTTTACGCTCCCCGATACGTCGTCCGCTGCTAGGAAAAACGAAGCCAAGGGAGAGCAGACCAGTCGATGGCTAACCATTGCCTCTACACCTGATGAAGATGAAATCCTCATTTTAACGCATAATAGTGGTAGCCACTTTAAGGAAACCTTGACACATTTACCGGCTGGAAGTGAGATTGAGATGAGTTGGCTGGATTCCTCTTTGACTGTTAAAGATACGAATCAGCCACTAGTTTGCTTTGCATCTGATGTTGGTATCTCTTCTCTACGCCCCCTTATCAAAGAATGGGCTGGTAAATGTCCGATTATTCTCAACCATTTTGACAAAGGAGTTACTATTTTCGATAATGAGATGAAGGAACTGTCTCAAAATACATCGAATTTTACTTATAAAACTAGCGATGAACTTTCTCAAAGTCAAGCATTTTTAAAACATGCTATTGATGAATACGGCAATCAAGCCAGCTATCTCATCACAGGTCAGCCTGATGATGTAAATGAGATGAAGAATTTTTTAAAGGAAAATGGGATTGATAGCAAAAACATACAAGTAAGCTCGTTTAGAGGTTTGAAATAGGAGCAATCTATCTTCTATGTATTTCAATCAAACCCTACTAGGTCATTCAAACAAGCCTACTAGCTAATTCTAGGTAAATGTGATAGGATAAACATAGAGAAAGGAGCTTTTATGGCCAATATTTTTGACTACCTGAATGATGTAGCATACGATTCCTTTTATGATCTCCCCGTGAACGAGTTAGATGTTCTTGCCTTGACTGAATTAACCTACCTTCCTTTTGATGATGTAGTCACCCAAGAACCAAAGCGTCTCATAGATCTTGCACCCCAAGTTCCTAGAGACACGACGATGTTGACCAATAAAAACCGGCTCCAGTTGTTGGATCAGCTCGCTCAACACAAACGCTTTAAAAATTGCAAGCTCTCAGACTTTATCAACGATATCGATCCTGAATTGCAAAAACAGTTTGCGGCTATGACTTATCGTATCAGTCTCGATACTTTTTTGCTTGTTTTTCGTGGGACGGATGATAGTATCATCGGTTGGAAAGAAGATTTCCATATGACCTATATGAAAGAAATCCCAGCTCAAAAACATGCTCTCCAGTATTTAGAGAACTTTTTAGCCCAACATCCTAATCAGAAGGTTATTCTAGCAGGACATTCAAAAGGAGGCAATCTAGCTGTCTATGCTGCCAGTCAACTTGATCCAAACTTGCAGAAAAATATTGCCGCTGTCTATACTTTTGATGCGCCTGGACTTCACAAGGAACTAACCGAAACAGCTGGCTATCAAAACATGATGGAAAGAACGAAAGTGTTTATCCCACAAGGTTCTATCATCGGAATGATGCTAGAAATTCCTGATAAAAAAATTGTTGTTCGAAGCACTGCCTTGGGTGGTCTTGCCCAGCACGACACCTTTAGTTGGCAGGTTGAAGACAAACACTTTGTCCAACTAGACGAGACCAATAGTGACAGCCAGCAAGTCGATACAACCTTCAAGGAATGGGTTGAGACGGTCCCTGATACTGAACTGCAGCTCTACTTTGATCTCTTTTTTGGAATCATTCTCGATGCAGGCATCTCCTCTATCAACGATCTTTCTTCCTTCAAGGTTATTGAACACATTCACCATCTCTTTGTCCAAGCTCAATCCCTCACTCCCGAAGAAAGAGAAACCATGGGACGACTAACCCAACTCTTGATCGACACCCGCTACCAAGCTTGGAAAAATCGAGAATAGACAAAAACCAACTAATCATTAGATTAGTTGGTTTTTTTGTTTAAGAAACTAGTGGATACTACTTAGAATCTCGAGTATAGAATTAGTCTTCTTTTTTCTTACGAGACACAAGTCCAAATCCGCTCATCAAACCAAGTACTCCTAGAGCTGCCAAAGCCACATGATCTTCAGTACCAGTATTAGGTAATTCTTTGGTTGCTTTAGTAGTTGGAGATTGCTCCGTCGGTTTTTGTTGAGGGGCAGTAACAACTTTCTCATAAACGTGTTCTGTGTCACCGTTTGGAAGTTTCTTAGTCTCTACGAAGCGGTAGCCTGGAATATCCTTCTTAGGTTGTTCGCCATCTTCGCTTGGATATCCTGGAATTTCATTCCCTTCCTTATCCTTATGACTAG
>CAJZDE010000216.1:0-2713 GCA_915063165.1 uncultured Streptococcus sp. | reverse complement strand
TTAAACACGATGCTAATCGCCAACAAATCATTGTCAAAAATTTTTCAAAAAACGTGACCCGAATCATTCGTATCAGTGATATTAAACGACTTCGCTTTGTTCCCTCAACCATACAAAAAGCTCAGAAAAGTCTATTTAAGAAAGAGTGAGATGTTCTTTGCATCCCACTCTTTTTCTTAACGGATTTGTTCAAAATGAAGATGTACTGCGATATGGTCGCCATAACCACTTCTCTCCAAATCGCGTTGCAAGCGATAAGAGATATAATGCTCAGCAATCGTGATGTAGCCTGCTCCAAGCAGGCGGTGTTCAACCATTGATTGGATCATGCTGATAGTGGCACGTTCTACTTTTGCTTCTTCCAAGTCCAAAACGACTTTCTTAGTAACTTGAGCTAAGTTTTGACGTAAGTCATCAGTCAAAACATAAACTGTTTGAGCTGCTTTTAGGACAGCTTGGTAAATTTTATCTGGATCAAATTCAGCGATTTCTCCATTACGTTTGATTACTTGCATAAGGTTCTCCTTTATTCTTTGTTTTCTTTGATTTCAGCCAGCATCTTTTCTTCTTCGGCTGTCAGTTGATAGTTTTCTAGCAGGTCAGGTCTGCGCTCGTAGGTTTTCTTTAGACTCTCATAGAGCCGCCACTGGCGAATCTTTTCATGGTGCCCACTCATGAGCACATCTGGCACGACCATGCCTCTATAGTCATAAGGGCGAGTGTACTGAGGATATTCAAGAAGTCCCGAAGAGAAGCTATCATCTTGGTGGCTAGACTCCTTACCAATCACTTCTGGTATCAAGCGCACGGTCGCATCAATCATGGTCATGGCCGCCAATTCTCCTCCAGTCAAAACATAGTCTCCTAGGGAAATTTCATCGGTTACCAAGGTCTTGATACGCTCGTCATACCCTTCATAATGACCACAGATAAAGATCAGTTCCTCTTCCTGAGCCAAATCCTCAGCGTAAGCTTGATCGAACTGTTTTCCAGCAGGATCAAGAAGAATGACACGGGGATTTTTCTTTTCAATAGCATCAAAGGCATCGAAAATGGGTTGAGCTCGGAGCAACATCCCCTGACCGCCTCCGTAAGGTTCATCGTCAACATGACGGGCCTTTTCAGCATATTCTCTGAAATTATGATACTGGATATCCAAGAGCCCTTTTTCTCGAGCCTTTCCAACAATCGAGTGCTCCAGCGGAGAAAACATCTCAGGAAAGAGGGTTAAAATATCAATCTTCATCATCTAACCCTTCTAAGATTTCCACTTCGACCCGCTTGTTTGGAATATCAACATTGAGAACTACTGGCGGAATATAAGGTAAGAGAAGGTCTCGCTTACCTTTTCGCTTGACCACCCAGACATCATTGGCACCTGGTTGTAGGATTTCCTTGATAGTTCCTATCAAGTTCTCTCCCTCGTAAACATCCAAACCGACAATCTCGTGATAATAGAATTCACCATCATCTAAATCATTCAAATCTTCCTCAGCAACCTTGAGGCTATAACCCTTGTACTTCTCAATCGCATTGATATGGTACATGTCTTTGAATTTGATAACATCAAAGTTCTTATGCTTACGGTGACTAGCGATGGTCACTGTTTGAACAAACTGGTCTTTTTCATCAAATAAAGCCAGCTCTGCCCCTTTTTTAAAGCGTTCCTCAGCAAAATCCGTCACAGACAAGACTCTCATCTCACCCTGTAGACCCTGCGTATTGACGATTTTTCCAACATTAAAGTAGTTCATCTTGTCTCCTGTATCTATTTCTATCCTTTATTTTATCACGTTCCAGGGATTTTCACAAGTTGGATAAGTCCTATCTTACAAGGCTACTACCTCTTCAAAAAAATCACCAACTATCTGATTAAACTCTTGAGGATGATCATTCATCGGTTGGTGTTTGCTGTCTGAAATCGTTACTTGACGCGCATTGGGATTCAAGGAAATGATACCATCATAGATTATTTTTAGGTGTTTGGGAAAATCATTTTCTCCTCTTACTAATAGCATGGGAGGATTTCCTTTATATCCTTCTATCTCATGGACTGCCAAGAAACCTGTGATTCCAAGGTTCAAGAAAACATCTCGCCCAGTTTCTATGATGGCCGTCTTAACCAATTCTCTTGTGATAGGGTTATCAGTACACATTTTTGAGTTTTTATCAGCAATCACCTTCCAAGGAATCGTCTTGTACATAAGAGAACTATATTTGATTCGACCTCTTTCTTTCTCTGATAGGTAACGATGCTGTCCCCAACTATCTACCATGACCAAGGCTAGGACTCTTTCTGGATGGCGATAGGTGTACTCTTGAAGTGGATTTCCTCCCCAAGAATGACCAACCAATATCACCTTATCTAGCTGGAAATAGGACAAAATAGCATCTACATCTTGAACAGCACCTTCTAAGTCAGGTAGACCAACTTTCATAGGTGATTCACCCTGTCCTCTAACATTGACAAAATAGAGGTCAAATCCCTCAAAAGCATCATACTGGTGGGCCCACATCTGACTACGTCCACAAGCTCCATGATAAAAAATAATGTGTCCTTTACTTGCGTTTCCAAGGCGATGATAAACAACCAAATCACAATCTAATACTGGTATAATGTGGCGTACCAAAGTCTCGGGTTTTCTGTTATAAAAAGCAATAGCTTCAGCAATATCATTTGGCTTCATTTCTACATTTGCTCCTCTTTATCCTA
>CAJZDE010000215.1:0-2716 GCA_915063165.1 uncultured Streptococcus sp. | reverse complement strand
GGAGTTTTCATAATACACACTTATATTATGAAATTGTGGGAAAGGATATTTGGTTTTAATTTTGTAGGAGCATATTTACTTTTTGCTCTATTTACTTTAAGTATTAGTTTTATTATTGTTGGAATGTTAATGAAGATTCCTTACTTCAATCGAATCGTCAAATTATAAAAAGGAGAACACTATGTACGATTATCTTATCGTTGGTGCTGGTTTGTCTGGAGCAATCTTCGCACACGAAGCTACAAAACGCGGTAAAAAAGTAAAAGTGATTGACAAGCGTGATCACATTGGTGGAAATATCTACTGTGAAAATGTTGAGGGCATCAATGTTCACAAGTATGGCGCCCACATTTTCCATACTTCCAATAAAAAAGTATGGGACTATGTTAACCAATTCGCTGAGTTTAACAACTATATCAACTCGCCAGTGGCTAACTACAAGGGGAGTCTTTACAATCTTCCTTTCAATATGAATACCTTCTACGCTATGTGGGGAACTAAGACACCACAAGAAGTCAAGGAAAAGATTGCCCAGCAAACGGCTGATATGAAAGATGTTGAGCCTAAAAACCTTGAGGAACAAGCCATCAAGTTGATTGGGCCAGATATCTATGAAAAGTTGATCAAGGGCTACACAGAAAAACAATGGGGACGTTCTGCAACAGACCTTCCTCCATTTATCATTAAACGTCTTCCGGTTCGTTTAACTTTTGATAACAACTACTTTAACGACCGTTACCAAGGTATTCCAATCGGTGGCTATAACGTCATCATTGAAAACATGCTTGGCGATGTAGAAGTAGAGCTTGGTGTTGATTTCTTTGCTAATCGTGAAGAGTTAGAAGTATCAGCTGAAAAAGTTGTCTTTACAGGGATGATTGACCAGTACTTTGACTACAAACACGGGGAGTTGGAATACCGTAGCCTTCGTTTTGAACATGAAGTCTTGGATGAAGAAAATTATCAAGGGAATGCTGTAGTAAACTATACAGAACGTGAGATTCCTTATACTCGCATTATTGAGCATAAACATTTTGAGTACGGTACACAAGATAAAACGGTTATTACTCGTGAATATCCATCTGATTGGAAACGTGGAGATGAGCCCTATTATCCAATCAATGATGAGAGAAACAATGCCATGTTTGCTAAGTATCAAGAAGAAGCAGCCAAAAATGACAAGGTTATCTTTTGTGGACGCCTAGCTGACTATAAATACTACGATATGCATGTGGTAATCGAACGTGCATTGGATGTGGTAGAAGAAGAACTAGGGAGTATCTAAGAACATCACAGATAAAGGGGAGAAAAGGTGAAATATTATCTGAAGGATTCATTTCTGAGTAATGAATATGAAAAGAATGCAGGAAATAAGGCACGAAATGACGTGGAAGCTATTCTAATCTCAGAGGGTTATAAGGGGTTGGAACTCAAGGTTGAGAATTGGTATAAGATGAATTTCTTTAAAGCTCAGCAACACAAATATCGTGCGCTCAAGTCTGTCTTTGATCAGTTAGGATCTGGAGATGAATTGCTGATTCAGTTCCCGATTATCCACCATACATTTTTCATCTCACAACTCATTAAGCAGGCGCAAAATAGAGGAGTCAAATTCTATCTTGTGATCCATGATGTTGAAACCTTGCGTCATGTAGGAAATTCAGCAGTGAAACTTCGTCATAAAGTGAGAAATTACTTCCAAGAGAAGGCAGCTCTTACATCAGTGGATGGCATTATCGTTCATAATGATATCATGAAAAATGCCTTGACAATTCAAGGCGTACCATCAGATAAAATGGTTAGCTTGGAGATTTTTGACTATCTGATTCCGAACTTTGAGGAAAAAAATGTTCCCCAAAAAGAAGAAGCGATTATCATCGCCGGAAATCTAATTCCAACAAAATCAGGCTATCTTTATAATTTGCCAGAACAGCCAGCCTATAATCTCTATGGAATGGGGTACGATGAAAGTCGTGCATTGAAAAATACCACCTACTTTGGTTCCTTTATGCCAGATGACCTCCCAAATGCTCTTCAAGGTAGTTTTGGTTTGGTGTGGGATGGTGATAGTTCAGAAACTTGCAAAGGTTCTTTCGGAAATTACCTACGTATTAACAACTCCCACAAGGCTTCTCTTTATTTGGCTTCGGGCTTTCCTCTAGTTGTTTGGAAAGAGTCTGCCCTTGCGCATTTTGTGCTAGATAAGCAATGTGGTATAGCAATTGATTCTCTACATGACCTCCAAAAGGCATTAGACGATTTGACAGATCAAGATTACATGGAACTGTCGGCTAATGCCAGACAAGTAGGAGTAGCGATTCGAAGTGGAGATTATCTGAAATCGGCCATTTCTAAATTGAAGTAAGAATTTGAAGCTACTCATTGATCAGTTCGTTAGAAAGATTACTTCGTTATGAAAGGTATTATTCTTGCAGGTGGTTCGGGTACCCGTTTATACCCAACAAGATTCTACTACTTATTTAGTAGTCACAAATATCGATCGTCAGTCCTATAAGTACACTTCTAAGACAACAGATGAATGCCAAAAAGCTTAAGAAAAATGGTTGAAAGAAAAAGAAGAGTCAAATAAAAAGGCCCATGAAGATCTCGCAAACCATGTGAAATAACTTTAAAAAGGTGAAGGATTTAGCCATCGACATGATGGTTAAGTCCTTTTTTATCTTGGTATAAGTCCCTGAATGATGAGAGATAGAAT
>CAJZDE010000214.1:0-2717 GCA_915063165.1 uncultured Streptococcus sp. | reverse complement strand
AATATGATTTCCTTCGTAAATTACTTGAAAGTTATCTTAAAAGAGTGTATAATAGAATTATAGAAAACGCTTACAAAAGAAAGGGGATTGAATGAATAATCAAGAAGCATTAAGAACCTTTACTACAGGTGAGAACTTTCACCTCCAGCATTATTTAGGAGCGCATAGAGAGGAGAAAAACGGAGAAATAGGCTATACCTTTAGGGTTTGGGCCCCAAATGCACAAGCAGTTCATCTAGTTGGTGATTTTACCGATTGGGTTGAGAATCAGATTCCCATGGTTCGTAATGAAGCAGGTGTTTGGGAAGTCTTTACGAGTCAAGCTCAGGAAGGTCAGATTTATAAATATCATATCACGCGTGCAAATGGTCACCAGATTATGAAGATCGATCCGTTGGCAGTTTATTTTGAAGCTAGACCGGGTACAGGAGCTGTTTTGACCAATATCCGTGAAAAGAAATGGAAAGATGGCCTTTGGCTAGCACGTCGCAAACGTCTGGGATTTTTCGAGAGACCAGTTAATATATATGAAGCCCATGCAGGATCTTGGAAGAGAAATCCAGATGGAAGTCCCTATACTTTTTCGCAACTGAAAGACGAGTTGATTCCATACTTAGTTGAGATGAACTATACACATATTGAGTTCATGCCTTTAATGGCTCACCCACTTGGATTGAGCTGGGGCTATCAACTTATGGGTTACTTTGCTTTTGAACATTCCTATGGTACACCTGAGGAATTCCAAGATTTCGTTGAAGAGTGTCATATAAATAATATCGGTGTTATCGTCGACTGGGTTCCAGGTCATTTCACTATTAATGATGATGCATTGGCATATTATGACGGTACACCAACTTTTGAATACCAAGACCACAACAAGGCTCATAACTATGGTTGGGGTGCGCTGAATTTTGACCTCGGAAAAAATGAGGTCCAGTCTTTCTTGATTTCAAGTATTAAATTCTGGATTGATTTTTACCATTTAGATGGTATTCGGGTCGATGCAGTGAGCAATATGCTGTATCTAGATTATGATAATGCTCCTTGGACTCCAAATAAAGACGGTGGAAATCTTAACTACGAGGGTTATTATTTCCTTCAACGGTTGAACACAGTGATTAAGTTAGCTCATCCAGATATCATGATGATTGCAGAAGAAAGTTCTTCAGCAACAAAGATTACTGGTATGAAAGAAATGGGGGGCCTTGGCTTTGACTATAAATGGAATATGGGCTGGATGAACGATATTCTTCGTTTCTACGAGGAAGATCCGATTTATCGCAAGTATGACTTTAATCTTGTGACTTTCAGCTTTATGTATGTTTTCAATGAAAACTATCTCTTACCTTTCTCACATGATGAAGTAGTTCATGGTAAGAAGAGTATGATGCATAAGATGTGGGGGGATCGCTACAATCAGTTCGCTGGTCTGCGCAATCTCTACACTTATCAAATTTGTCATCCAGGTAAGAAACTCTTGTTCATGGGTAGTGAGTACGGACAATTCCTAGAATGGAAGTCTGAGGAGCAGTTGGAATGGTCTAATCTAGAAGATCCGATGAATGCCAAGATGAAGCATTTCACTTCTCAACTAAACCAGTTTTACAAAGAACATCGCTGTCTGTGGGAAATTGATACTAGTTATGATGGTATTGAGATTATCGATGCTGATAATAGAGATCAGAGCGTCCTTTCCTTTATTCGTAAGGGCAAGAAGGACGAAATGTTAGTCTGTGTCTTTAACATGGCACCAGTTGAACGTAAGGACTTTACGATTGGTTTACCTGTTGCAGGTATTTACGAAGAAGTTTGGAATACAGAATTAGAAGAATGGGGAGGTGTGTGGAAAGAGCACAATCAAACAGTTCAGACTCAAGAAGGCTTATGGAAAGATTATGAGCAGACTTTGACCTTTACCTTGCCTGCCATGGGAGCAAGCATCTGGAAGATCAAGCGTCGTTTGAAAGCAGCTAAGAAAAAAGAATAATGGGCTGTTGATTATATTTTTTTAGTTTTAAAAACGGATGTACTTGTATTGGACTTGAAACACAAGAGAAATGGATTTCCTATTATTTTTATAAAAAAGTTTGACTTCCGACCTTCTTTCGATTTTAACGTTCACATGTCTTTATAAAGGAGTAGAAAATGAAGAATGAAATGCTAGCTTTGATCCTTGCGGGTGGGCAAGGAACACGTCTCGGAAAACTCACTCAAAGCATTGCCAAACCGGCAGTGCAATTCGGTGGGCGCTACCGTATCATTGACTTTGCTCTTTCCAACTGTGCAAACTCTGGAATCCATAATGTTGGTGTGATTACTCAGTACCAACCTCTTGCTTTGAATAACCATATCGGAAATGGCTCTAGCTGGGGATTGGATGGTATCAATTCAGGTGTCTCTATTTTACAACCTTATTCAGCCAGCGAAGGAAACCGTTGGTTTGAAGGGACTAGTCACGCTATCTACCAAAACATTGACTACATCGACAGTGTTAATCCTGAGTATGTTTTGATTCTTTCTGGTGACCACATCTACAAGATGGACTACGATGATATGCTTCAGTCCCATAAGGATAATAATGCCAGTTTGACAGTAGCTGTCCTAGACGTACCGCTCAAAGAAGCTAGCCGTTTCGGTATCATGAATACAGATGCCAATAACCGTATCGTTGAATTTGAGGAAAAACCTGCTCAACCTAAGTCTACAAAGGCTTCTAT
>CAJZDE010000213.1:0-2720 GCA_915063165.1 uncultured Streptococcus sp. | reverse complement strand
TGTAGCCAATGGCTGCCTTCTTAAGAACAGGATCAATCTTGTGCAAATCAATAGTTCCGATAAACTGACCATTGCTTTTTAGTTCGATTCCCCACCGTCCCAAGGGATTGGTTAAGTAGAACTGAGCGATGTTGTTCTTGGTTTCTTCTAAGCTTTGATTTGTTGGAAAAGTGTAGCGTGTATTTTCTCTGTCTGAGGCATACTCAAACATAGCTTCCGCATCATCCAAGGTTACAGGTCGGAGCAATAAACGCTCCGTTTCTATAGATGGATACTGGGCAAATTTCACAAATATTGATTCCATACTTTTCCCTCCATTAGAGCTTGATTCTCACTAGTCTAGCATAAATAAATTTGGATGACAAGTTTTTCTTGATTTTTGAAGCGGTTTCATATACAATAAAACCATCACATTTTTGATTTATGAACCGAAATGTGACAACTAAAACAATCCCGTCAATTGAAAGGTAGGTTATCTCTATGTTAATCGGAATTCCAAAAGAAATTAAAAATAACGAAAACCGCGTTGCCCTCACACCTGCTGGTGTCCATAGCTTAGTTTCTCGTGGACATCGTGTCCTCATCGAAACAAATGCTGGTCTCGGCTCAGGATTTACTGATGCAGACTATCAAAAGCAAGGAGCTGAGATTGTCGCTACTGCTACTGAAGCCTGGGCTGCCGAATTAGTCGTGAAAGTAAAAGAACCACTAGCTTCTGAATACGGTTATTTGCGCGATGATCTTCTCCTCTTCACCTACTTGCACATGGCCGCTGCGCCAGAATTAGCAGATGCCATGCTAGCAGCCAAAACAACAGGAATTGCCTACGAAACTGTTCGTGATAATCAAGGACAACTACCACTCCTCGTTCCTATGAGTGAGGTTGCAGGTCGTATGGCTGTTCAAATCGGAGCTCACTTCCTTACTAAGCAAGCTGGTGGTTCTGGTGTCCTACTAGGTGGTGTGCCAGGTGTTCCAAAAGGAAAAGTAACCATCATCGGTGGTGGTGTCGTCGGTACACATGCTGCCCGCATCGCCCTTGGACTTGGTGCTCAAGTGACTATTTTAGATATCAGTGCCAAACGTCTCTCAGTGCTAGAGGAAGTCTTTGGGAACCAAATCCAAACTCTTATGTCCAATTCATTCAACATTGAAGCAAGTGTGAGAGATGCCGATGTGGTAATTGGAGCGGTTCTCATCCCTGGTGCCAAAGCACCGAAATTGGTGACAGATGAGATGGTCAAACAAATGCGTCCAGGCTCTGTCATCGTTGACGTAGCCGTTGACCAAGGTGGCGTTATCGAGACAGCTGACCGTGTGACCACGCACGATGAGCCTGTTTATGAAAAACACGGTGTTCTCCACTATGCCGTTGCCAATATCCCTGGTGCGGTTGCTCGCACTTCAACCATCGCCCTAACCAATGTCACTCTTCCTTATATCGAAGCTTTGGCTGGCAAAGGATTCGCACAAGCAATTGCTGAAGATGAGGGCTTGCGTCAAGGTGTGACCACTTATCAAGGTTACTTGACCAGCCTCCCAGTTGCTCAAGGGCTCGATAAAGATCATACGTCTATCGACGAACTTCTTTAAAGCTAGACACTCATTAAAAAAAGCAGTTCACATCTGAACTGCTTTTTTGCTATTCTGTTTCTTGGTTCTTTTCTTCAACCTTAAATGGAACTGGTTCATAAGCTCGTATAATCTGAGCGACAACTGGATGGCGAACCACATCCTTGGCTGAAAAATGAACAAAGTCAATTTGGTGAATGTTCTTGAGCTTTTCTTGGGCATCAATCAAACCGGACTTGACGTTACGTGGTAGGTCAATCTGGCTAATATCTCCATTAACAATCATCTTAGAATTAAAACCTAAACGCGTCAAGAACATCTTCATCTGCATGATAGTCGTATTTTGCGCCTCATCGAGAATGACAAAGGCATCATCCAAGGTCCGTCCACGCATATAGGCAAGGGGCGCGATTTCAATGATTTCACGCTCCATAAGACGAGTCGTTTGGTCTTTACCGAGGATCTGATACAAGGCATCGTAAACAGGTCGAAGGTACGGATCGACCTTCTCCTTAAGATCACCCGGAAGAAATCCTAGACTCTCACCTGCTTCCACTGCTGGACGAGTAAGGATAATCCGCTTGACTTGCCCACGTTTAAGGGCAGTTACTGCCAAAGTCACTGCAAGAAAGGTCTTCCCTGTCCCTGCTGGTCCGATTCCAAAGGTCACATCATGCTGTTTGACACTGTCCACATAAAGCTTTTGACCCAGTGTTTTGACACGGATAGGCTTCCCTGTATTGTCCTTGATGATTTCTTCTTCGTAAAGGGCAACAAACTTATCAATTTCATCGTTTTTGACCATGCTAATAGCCGTCACCACATCTGGCGTCCCAACTGTCATCCCACGATTCACCAAAACCATCAATGCCTGGATAACCTGACGGGCTTCCTCACATGCAGCTTCTTCTCCCAAAACCTGCACAATCTCCGTACGTGCATGAATGACAACATCAAGCTCTTCTTCCATCAAACGAAGATGGCGCTCATTGGAACCAAAAAGATGAAACAGGTCATCTGGATGACTCAGTTGAATGTCTATTGAATGTTCCTTCAAATAAAGAACCTCTCTAATCCGTTTATTTCTTTTTATTATAGCAAAGAGAACAATAAAATACTAGCCTCATCTCATTGTCTCTAGTGTTCTA
>CAJZDE010000212.1:0-2729 GCA_915063165.1 uncultured Streptococcus sp. | reverse complement strand
CTCTCCCACCGGTAGAGAAATTGGGCAAAGGCCTTTACTTCTACGAAGTGGATTTGAATGGTAACACGACAGGCAAAGAAGGACAAGCCCTTCTAGACCAACTTCGTGTCAATGGCACTCACACTTACCAAGCTACTGTCAAAGTGTATGGATCTAAAGATGGCAAACCTGATTTGACCAATCTGATTGCTACTCGTCAAGTAACGATTCAGCTTCGTGGAAAAGAAATGGCGACAATACCATCTCAACAAGGTCAGATGAATACGAAGCCTTCTGAAACAGGCTCTACAGGTACGACTGAGGGTATGATGGGTACAAATCACCATATGTCAGATATGAAGGTCGATCAACCAGCTTCTAGCCCAATGGCTAATATGATGAAAAAAGATGATAAAGCGATGCTACCAAATACTGGGGAAGCTAAAACAGCTACAGCTGGCCTTGGTATCTTTGGTCTAGCCTTGGCAGGTCTTGTTGGACTTTTGGGTTTGACAAGCAAACGAGAAGATTAAGATTCAAATCACTTAAACATTAGGGAAAATAGTGTTATACTAAAGCAAGTATAACACTGTTTTTATCGAAGGAGTGTCAGATGAAAAAGACAATTTTGCTGGTTGATGATGAGATAGATATTCTAGATATTCAAAACCGCTATCTTATACAGGCAGGTTACGATGTTTTGGTCGCCCATGATGGTAAGGAGGGCTTAGAACTTTTCAGAAAAAAATCTATCGACCTCATTATCACAGATATCATGATGCCCAATATGGATGGTTATGATTTTATCAGTGAAGTTCAGTATATCGCTCCGGATCAACCCTTCCTCTTTACAACTGCTAAGACAAGCGAACAGGATAAGATTTATGGATTAAGTTTGGGGGCAGATGATTTTATAGTCAAACCCTTTAGCCCACGCGAATTGGTTTTAAGAGTGAATAATATCTTGCGTCGCCTTAGCCGTGGAAGAGAGACAGAACAGATCGAGTTTGGTGACTTGGTAATCAACCATGTGACTCATGAAGTTCGCATTGGGGAGCAACCTTTGGAATTGACAGTAAAATCCTTTGAACTTCTATGGATATTGGCCAGCAATCCTGAGAGAGTCTTTTCAAAGACGGAACTTTACGAGAAGGTATGGCAAGAGGACTATGTGGATGATACCAATACACTCAATGTTCATATCCATGCTTTGAGGCAAGAGTTGACCAAGTATACGAATTCAAATGCTCCCGCTATCAAAACTGTCTGGGGTTTGGGCTATAAGATGGAAAGGCCAAGAGGTAGAAAATGAAATTAAAAAACTATATTTTAGTGGGGTATCTAGTGTCGACTCTACTAACGATTTTGGTCGTTTTCTGGGCAGTCCAACGAATGTTGATTGAGAAAAGTGAAGTTTACTTTCTAGTTGGAATGACCTTGATTGCTAGTTTCATTGGCGCTGCAGTGAGCATCTTTCTTTTGTCGCCAGTGTTCTCTTCTCTGAAACATTTGAAAAAACAAGCTCAGGATATAGCAAGCAAGGATTTCAGCACAGAAATTGAAACCAAGGGCCCATTAGAATTTCAAGAACTGGGCCAGGCTTTTAATGACATGTCCCACAATTTGCAGGCCACCTTTCAATCACTTGATGAGAGCGAGCAAGAAAAGAGAATGATGATTGCGCAGCTCTCTCACGATATTAAAACTCCCATTACCTCCATTCAGGTTACTGTGGAGGGAATTCTAGATGGAGTGATCAAGGAAGAGGAGCGGCTCCACTACTTAACCACGATTGGTCGGCAAACCGAGCGTCTAAACAAGCTAGTGGAGGAATTGGATGTTCTGACTCTTAACACCCAACCTCAAGATACTGCTGATGAAGAAGTCGAAGAGGTCTTTTTAGATCAGTTGCTGATTGAGTCAATGAGTGAATTTCAACTCCAGATTGAACAAGAGGAGCGGGATGTTTACATTCAAGTGTCACCTGAGTCGGCGAAAATCAAGAGCCATTCTGACAAACTTTCTCGCATTCTGGTCAACTTGTTAAACAATGCCTTTAAATATTCAGAACCAGGAACCAGAATCGAGGTTCTTGCCCAATTAACAGAACAAGAGCTGACAATCAGTGTGAAAGACGAGGGTCAGGGAATCCTTCCTGAAGATTTGGAAAAGATCTTTAAACGACTTTATCGTGTAGAAACTTCGCGCAATATGAAGACGGGTGGACATGGATTAGGTCTTGCGATCGCACGCGAACTAGCCCATCAGCTTGGTGGCGAAATCACAGCAGAAAGTCAATATGGCTTAGGAAGCAAGTTTACATTCAGCCTCAATTTGAAATAAAGGCGTAAAATCCCTTTACAAATCTAGCTTTTCATGGTACAATAGCCTTTGTGTGAAATAGCAGCAGGAAAGCATGAAGCTCGTCAACAGGTGTCTTATGACAAGTAACCTTGGCTGTTTAGGCGAAGGGCATCTGCACGAATCAGGGCTTTCTAAGTGACTATTTCCACCGAAATATTATTTATATCAGGAGGACATACACATGTCACGTTATACAGGACCATCTTGGAAACAAGCTCGTCGCCTTGGCCTTTCACTTACAGGTACAGGTAAAGAATTGGCACGTCGTAACTACGTACCAGGACAACATGGACCAAACAACCGTTCTAAATTGTCAGAATACGGTTTGCAGTTGGCTGAAAAACAAAAACTTCGTTTCACTTACGGTGTAGGTGAAAAACAATTCC
>CAJZDE010000211.1:0-2743 GCA_915063165.1 uncultured Streptococcus sp. | reverse complement strand
ATCAGCAAGAAAGCCACATCATGAGGGTGGAAGTTAACAGCGAGGGATAGGATATAGGATTGGATGGTTTCTGACTTCCCTGATCCAGTCGTCCCTGCGATCAAACCATGAGGTCCATGGGCTTTTTCATGCAGATTGAGCTGAACCAGGTCATCCTGACCACGCAGACCAATTGGCACAGCCAAACTCTTGTAAGGTGCGTTCTTTTTCCAACGGCTCGATACCTGCAAATCCTCAAAGGTCTCCGCCCCATACATTTCCATAAAGGTCACAGAATCTGGGATTGAACTCTTAAGATTTTGGAGGTGATTGAGCGGTGCCAAGGTACGGGCGATCCGCTCCTTATCATAATCAGCTGGAAAATGATCCAAACGGAAGTCCGTCTCTTTCAAGACTCCTTCTTCCATGACCAGTTGGCCTGTATTGCGGTCCTTGATATTGATCACTGTCTGAATGTTCTCAGACAAGGAACTCATGACATCCTCTACAAAGATGAGAGAACAGCCTAATTCCGTTGGATCTTCAGTAAAGAACTCCATGATGATATGATCCAAAATCAGCTTCTCATCGGTCACTAAAACCACGTAATGAGGATGGAAGAGGGTGCTCTCCTTGTGGGATGCTTCTTCCTTTTGACTACGGCGTAGTTTCAAGATTTGGTTCAAACTATTCAGAACTTGGTCCCGTGTTCGTTGATTATAGACAAAACCGCGGACATTGAGTTCTTGCAGTTTGGCATGAGGGAGCCAACGCATCCAAGACCATTGCTCTTTTTCCTCTTCAGGCAGGATCGTAATAAACTGCACATCATGATAAGAATGGAAAGTCGCTAGCTGCATCACCAAAAGTTGCAGTTGTTCTAGAACGAGATTTCTAGGTCCAATATAACCCACTGGTCCATGGCTGAGGTTTGCCGGGATTGGCATATCTGGGATCTTTTTGTGACGACTATAGAGAGCGTAACCCTCTTCTTCTAGAGCATCCTTCTTACCGCTACGCTCCTGTTGACCATATTTCAAGTCATAGCTAGTCGGCATTTTCCCGAGTCCCAAACGATAGTATAAAAAGTCAAAATGCAAGGGAGTCTTTTCGTATATCCGGTGATTGTAACTTTCAACCAAGCCCGTCAACTCTAAAATCGTTGGAAAATGATAGTGCATCCCTTCTTTTTGTTCTCGTTCCAGACGAGTCAATTCCTTGACCTTATCTTTCAGGTAAAGACGATAGAGATCGACCCGTTCCTTCTTATCAGCCTTGTACTTTTTACGATTTTTGATGAAACCACGGATAGAAAAAATCATTGTGGTTATGGACATCCCTACTGTCGCAAGAATATAGATCCCTCGAGGTTGAATCAAGGTGATCAAGACGGTTACTCCGACCATCATCAAAGGAGGAACGATCAGCTTTAACAGTTCATCACTCGGCTTAACCGGCTCCTGGCCTGGGGGATTGATCAAGATTTTATCCTCGCTACCACGATAGATGATCCGTGGAGAACGATGATAATCGGGATAATCTTCATAAAAACCATATCGAGATGGTTCTCTCAGAGTCAGTTGTTGCCCAACTTGGGCAGGTCCCTGAACCCATACTTCATCTGGATAGAACTTGATCGTCACCGCCCCTAGACTCAACTCATCTCCAAAACCAATCAATTGCTGGTCCATTTGTTCCAGATGATTATTTCGATAGAACGCCCCTTTTAGTCGAGTTAGCTTCCATTGATTTTGGGATTTTTGGAGTAAGAGTTCAACATCTTCATCTAGTGTGATCAGCGAACCTCTTTGAGAGCCAATTTGAAACTCTGATAAATCCAAAAGGTCATAAACCCTTGGCTCCCCTTCTCGGAGATAAAAGACGACCTCACCCAAACGCAGACCATCTTTCAAAAGTCCCGCCTCATCGTCGTACTGATAAAAGACCTCGTCACCATCGACCTTGAGCTGAATCGGTCTTTCCTGTTGAGAAAGGTAGACTTGGGCCTTTTCAGTCGCCCCGATCAAGACCGTCTTATCTGCACTCAGTTCTACTTCATAACGCAGACCTTGGCTGTAGAAAATGATTTGTTTTTTCATAATTTCTCTCCTTGGTCTACTTTAATTGCTAGAGGAGCTACTTGGAACAGGTTTCTTCTCAGATGAAGGTTTGCTTTCAGAAGCCTTGTCTTGCGGATTAGGAGTTGTAGAAGCATTGGAGCTTGATTCACTCGTTAGTAGCTCACTTCGACTATCCCAGTATTTCTTATACTCGCTTTCCAAAGTATTCAACTTACTTTCACGGTCTTTCCCTGACAAGTTGCCATCTTCTCGAACCTGCTTGATTTCCTGAGTCAAAGCATAGAGAATCAAGTCACTGTCGTTAATCCGTTTCGCAATATCAAGAGCCTCTTCAAAACGATTGCGCCCAACCTGGATCCAGTAAGTCAAATAAAGCTCATCTGACTTGAGTGTTACGTTGTTCAAGATGACTTTCTTTTGTTCAGAAGAAAATTCCAACCCTTGAATATAAGAATAGGCCAACTCATACTTTTGCGTATTCGGCAAGCTAGCTGGATCAATTCTCTCTAATTCTGTAATAACACCACTATAATCCACTTTAATAAAGGCAGTATCTGCCTGCAACATCTTTTCTTTGAAAGGATTTTGCACAAAAATCAGATAGATAAGTGGAACGATCAACAAGACAACGCTGGCTGTTAACCAAATCGTTGCCAGTTTAAAGACACGATGGCGTCTACTTG
>CAJZDE010000210.1:0-2784 GCA_915063165.1 uncultured Streptococcus sp. | reverse complement strand
TGCCCGGAAGCAGGATAATTTCCATCTTGTGAAAATGAAATTTGATAATATTATATCAGAAAGAAGGAAAGAAAGACATTTACTGCTACGGTTAGAGTCTAGAGTAAACTACAAATCCCTTTGGTAAGATGACAAGTTTCTCGTCATCAGTTTGGCAATGACTCACCAAATCAGCTGAATCTCTGTCTAAAAGATAATTCTCATTCGACTGATTAAAAAGAGCTCGGATTACTTGATGATCGTGTTGCCATTCTAAAGCCAGCACATTAGGCTTGATTTCTTCTAGGGTAAATTTTCCATACTGAATAATGCCCGCAACATCCTTGCGAAGCTGAATCAAGTTCTTCATAAAATTGAGCATGTCATTGCTACTAGAAACCCGATCCCAAGGCATGACCCGTCTACAATCTGGATCCATAGCTCCGCCCAATTCTAGCTCGGTCCCATAATAGATACAAGGAGTTCCCCTTTGTAAAAAGAGAAAGGCAAGTGCGGATTTTACAAGCTGGATATCACCTTGAGCTGTCGCCAAAATGCGCTCTGTATCATGCGAATCCAAGAGATTAAACATAACCTCAGAAATCTGCTGCTTGTAGTACATGGACTGGCAGTTAATCTCAGCTATAAATTGACTGGTCTTCTTGCGCCTGCTCAAAAAGTAGTCCTTGATACTATCCGATAGAGGATAGTTCATGACCGCGTGAAACTCATCTCCATTTAACCAAGGCTGAGAGGTATGCCAAACCTCTCCAAGAATATAAAGGTCAGGCTTTTGGGCCAAAACAGCCTTACGAAAATCTCGCCAGAATTGATGATCAACCTCATTGGCCACGTCCAATCTCCAAGCATCAATATCAAAATGTTCAATCCAATAGGTCGCAACGTTTAAGAGATGGTCTTTCACCTCAGGGTTAGCCGTGTTTAACTTAGGCATATAGCTAGCAAAGGCAAAAGTATGATAAGGCAGTTCTTTGGGATTCATAAGCTTGTCATTCGTCACTGGGAACTTTTGAATGTGGAACCAGTCTTTATAAACAGACTTTTCACCATGCTTGAGAACATCCTGCCATTGAGCAGATTGTTCGCCCATATGATTGAAAACCGCATCCAGCATCACCCTCATGCCACGCTGATGAGCTTGCTCCACCAGTTGACGGAAAGTCTCCTTGTCCCCAAAGTGTCGATCAATTTCAAAGTAATCCGTCGTATTGTACTTGTGATTACTTGGCGATTCAAAGATGGGGCAGAGGTAAAGCCCTGTAATTCCTAGGTCTTGCAAATAATCCAGATGATCAATAATCCCTTGTAAATCCCCACCAAAGAAATCCGTAGTCTTAGGACTGATAGCTGCATCCCAAGCTAATGCTCCTTCTGGTGTAAATTCAGCATTTCCATTGGCAAATCGTTCTGGAAAAATCTGATACCAGACCGTTTTTGAAACCCATTCAGGAACCTGGCAGCCATCAATTTCGTGAATATAAGGGAGTTTAAAACCATTGCCCTCGTGATGAAGGTTTTCTGGACTATTGTCAGTGAAACCTTTATCTCCATACAAGACGCTTTGACCTTCTTTATCCTTAAGCTCAAAGAGATACTGGATCCGACCAAAATCAACCGACACTGCTACTTGCCAATAATCAAATAGAGCATCTGAGATGATCTTGACCATCTCTTTCGTATCTTCATAAGAATCCTCAAGAAAGATAAAGGGATCCCCATAGTGCAAAAGGATTTTCTCTATATCCTCTTTCTTAGTCCTAATTCTGATATGCACTTGACCTTCTTTATAAAGATAGGCATACTCCGACTCCGGTCTATGATAAATGGCTGTTAATTCCATATTTTTATCTCCTAAATTTCTCTGTTTAAACTTATCGTAACTTTATGCAAACGATTCCATAGTCTAGCCCTAGTATACTATTTTAAAAAAATGATTGCAAGTTGTGGGCTAGTTTATGAGTAGGAGCTTATCAGTGCAAGTTAAAAAGCCTTGGAGACAAGGCTTTTAGTTATTCAAGTTTTTAGAAAGATTCCTTACTTTTCTAAATCAAGTCATCTAGCCCACTTTTGCTGATAGTGATCATTACCATCCTAAAATGAAAATTCTTTATTAGCTAGATGACATTAAAACCTTTCTAGCTATACATCATTAGCAAAAGAATTCCTGTTGCATTGCCGATAATATGAGAAAGTGCAGAAATCAAACAATTACCAGACTTTTTATAAATCATTGCATAGATGATACTATCAACAAAAATCATGAAAATATCATAGCTTACAAGTTCAATACTTCCACTAGAAATATGGGCTATCGCAAACAATAAAGAAGACAGAATAACACAAAGCCAAAATGGTAAAATTCTCATTGACTTGCCAAGAAAGAAACCTCTCCATGCAATTTCTTCCCCCAAGGCTGCGATTACTATTTGAACCATAAGGAGTGGTATTTTATCAAAGGATAACATACCATCCGTTCTTCCCAAAACATGACTAGCAAAAGCGCCCTTAAATATCATATCGCCGATAAGCAAAGTTACTACAGCGGATCCTACAGGAAGCAAGACCAAAAGAATTACTCCTTGTTTTTTAAGATCATCGAAAAATGATTTAAAGCGCAAGCCCGATTCTATATGTGATTTTTTATCAAAATGTTCAAGAACAAAGAAAAAGAAAATACCAATCAGTACAGTGAGACCTGATAAAGAAAGTTCAGGTATTATCTTTGTCAAAGACAATACTGCCATTAGAAACAAACCAATGATAGTAGTATAAAAATACTTTTTA
>CAJZDE010000209.1:0-2814 GCA_915063165.1 uncultured Streptococcus sp. | reverse complement strand
ATCCAAGACCATAAAGCTCAGATAGGGGTGCTTGAAAAACTCTATCCAAGAGCTCAATTGATTTGCTTTGTTATAATCTTGAAGAATTTCTTGGCAAAGTTGATAAGAATAATAGAATTCTTCAGTGGCTTCATGTGCGCTTTCAAGCGAACTGCCTTCCTCTTCTGCTATAGCTCTTTTAACTTTCCAATACTTCAGTTTATAGTAATATCCCCAGTACTTAAAGTCAGGTATATAGTCTTCCAGCAAGGGAATGAGGATAGAGAATTGCTCCGGTTTGTTAAAAATATAAACATCCATTTCCTCTAAAACCGATTGAATAATGTCCATATCATACTGATACTGATGAAAGAACTGACGCCATAGATGCTCTTGTTCCTCTTGGTTATAACCGTCATTTCCAACAATACTTTCAATCGCATTTCGGATCAGATAAGTTTCTTCATTATAACCACTAAAGTCAAGAGTAGACCTTGTTATTCCTTCTTGCCCTTGGTTCTCTTCGTCACCAAACGTTTCAAAGTTGAGGGTATTCTTAGCTCTTTCTTCAGAATCTCCATTTAGCTGAACTTCCTCATCATAGTCACTAAAGTCAAGGGTGGACTTTTGCTCATCCTCTTCCGCTTTAAAGGTTTCAAAGTTAAAGGAAATGCTTGTTTTATCAGTTGATTGCTGATAATCACTAAAATCAAGACTAGATTTTTCAGACTCTTCGTTCTCAGTCTTCGTTTCTTCAGTCAAGTTTTCAAAGTTGAGACTAGAGTTAGGCTTTCCATTCGCCTCTTCTTCAAGTTCAGTAGCTTCTTGAGAGTCACTCGCTTTTCTTAGACTATTTTCTGGTCTTGTATTTCTAGATCTCGCATAAGTCAAGGCTTTTTGATAAGCTTCAACAATTTCTTGGTAAATTTCTGGTTGGTCTTCTGGGTGATAGAGCCGAACCAGTTCAGCATAACGCCTTCTAATAAGCTTGACGTCAGTCGTTGGCTCTATCCCTAAAGTTTCCCATATATTCATAAGGTCTCCTCTTTTATAGTCCTCGCTCTAGGAAGTCTAAATAGTTTGAAAATGATTGATAAAGTTTTGGCAAATGATAAACAGATGCTTGACTGACCTCTTCTTCAAATCGTCTAGTTTCAGCCATTAGCTCATCTCTTCTTCTCCCCAAGAGCATACTGTACACACGATTCGCTTTTTCAATCAAGAAACGATAAACCTCTGTTTCTTGAGCATTGATCTTATAGCGAGTCAACTCTGCTTGCTTAGCCTTGATTTCCCTTTCTGTCAGAGTAACACTATCTTGGAGAATAACATGACTAAAGACTTCCTGTGTTGAATCAATTTTCACTTCGACATCCAAAATTCCATTTAAATCATAGGTAAACCGAACTGTGAAACTTTCATTTACTCGAGTATTCACAGGGACGGGAACTTCTAATTCTCCTAGGAACAGATTTTGTGATGCCTTCATCATCTCACCTTGATAGACCTTTATCTTGACTTGACTCTGTCCCAATTCAGCCGTATAGTACTGTTCAATGCGTGAAGCAGGTAGGGTAGAATTTCGCTCAATAATCGGCGAAAAACGGTCTCCAACTATCTCAATCCCCAGTGTAAAAGGACAAATATCAGACAGTAATAAATCTCGTATCTCACCTTGCCGCTCTTTTATTCCTGCTAAAAGGGCACAACCTCTCGCAATCATCCGATCGGGATCATCCGAAACCTGCACCACTTGATTGATACAGTAGGATAAAAAGTCCTGAACCAAGCGGAGTTTCGAAGTCCCCCCAACAAGAACAAAGTTATCTGATGACACATAGCTATAGCGTGCATCCATCAAGGCACGATCCAAAACAGCCTTAACACGGGCTAGCAACGGTTGACAAAGCTCATAAAAACGCTGGTAGCTCAGGTCTAAAGTGTATTCCTGTTCTTGGTCCAGAACTGTCATCTTCACTTCTTCTTTACTATTGAGTTCTAGCTTAGTCTTTTCAGCCTGTACCAGAATCTTGCTATAAAATTCTCGGGAAATCGTATTCTTGGTTAATTGATTAGAAACTAAAAATTCCTCAGCAATAGCCGCAGTGAAGTCTTCTCCTCCCAAACGATTGTCCCCTGCGATCGAGACGATTTCGACGATATTATCAAAAAGCTCCACAACTGAAATGTCAAGAGTCCCACCACCAAAATCGACTACAATAAAAGATTGATCTTCTTGGTTTACCATAGATCTTTTAGCTAGAGCCGCTGCGGAAGGTTCATTGATAATCCGATCAATCTGAACGCCTGCAAATTTCCCTGCTAGTTTGGTCGCATAGCGTTGAGCATCATTGAAATAGGCTGGAACACTAACAATCACTTCCTCAACCTTTTCTCCAAGATAGGTCTCTGCATCGTCTACCAACTTTCGAATGATAAAAGAGCTTAATTCTTCAGCCTTATATGCTCGATTTCCTAGCGTCAACTCATGCTTGGTCCCCATAAAACGCTTGAACTGAGAAACCGTCTTGTCTGGGTGAGTCACCAAGCGTTCCTTGGCAATTTTTCCAACTATAATCTCATCATTGTCATCTAAAGCCACAACAGAAGGAGTTAAATACTCACCAAAAGCATTGGGAATCAGCTTAACCTGGCCATCTTGGTATACCCCTACTAATGAATTCGTCGTTCCTAAATCAATACCTACTATCATCTTCTTCTAACTCCAAATCTTTTTTAGATATTCCTATTATACAGGAAATATCCTATTTTCTTTGAAAAAATCTGTCATTTACTCTTTAAAATAGAAAATCGTTTAAGGAAAATAAAAAAGTT
>CAJZDE010000208.1:0-2853 GCA_915063165.1 uncultured Streptococcus sp. | reverse complement strand
TGACAATGAATCATTCCTACTTTTACTTAAAAATGAAAGAACACAAACTCAAGGTTCCTTATACTGGAAAAGAACGTCGTGTGCGTGTGCTTCTGCCTAAGGACTACGAGAAAGACACCGACCGTTTTTACCCTGTAGTTTACTTTCATGACGGGCAAAATGTCTTTTACAGCAAGGAGTCTTATATTGGACACTCTTGGAAGATTATTCCAGCTATTAAACGAAATCCTGACATCAGTCGCATGATTGTCGTTGCCATAGATAATGATGGTATGGGACGGATGAATGAGTATGCGGCTTGGAAGTTTCAAGAATCTCCTATCCCAGGCCAGCAGTTTGGAGGTAAGGGTGTGGAGTATGCCGAGTTTGTCATGGAGGTGGTCAAGCCTTTTATCGATGAAACCTATCGTACCAAAGCTGATCGCCAGCATACGGCTATGATTGGTTCGTCACTAGGAGGCAATATTACTCAGTTTATCGGACTAGAGTACCAAGACCGAATTGGTTGCCTAGGTGTCTTCTCATCTGCTAACTGGCTTCACCAAGAAGCCTTTAACCGCTACATCGAGCGTAAGAAATTGTCGCCTGAACAGCGCATTTTCATCTATGTAGGAACAGAAGAAGCAGACGATACGGACAAGACCTTGATGGCTGGCAATATCAAGCAAGCCTATATCGACTCGTCGCTTCGTTATTACCGTGATTTGATTGCAGGTGGAGTACACTTGGATAATCTTGTCTTGAAAGTTCAGTCTGGTGCTATCCATAGTGAAATACCCTGGTCGGAAAATTTACCAGACTGTCTCCGATTTTTTGCAGAGAAATGGTAAGTTAAGAAAGGAGAAAGCCAATGCATATTGAAAACCTCAGCCACTGGAGTGGTCACCTCAACCGTGAAATGTACCTCAACCGTTATGGACACGCTGGGATTCCAGTTGTTGTTTTTGCTTCATCTGGTGGTAGTCACAACGAATACTATGATTTTGGCATGATTGACGCCTGTGCTTCCTTTATCGAGGAAGGGCGAGTGCAGTTCTTTACTCTCTCCAGTGTTGACAGTGAGAGCTGGCTGGCTACTTGGAAAAATGGTCATGACCAGGCGGAGATGCACCGCGCCTACGAACGCTATGTGATTGAGGAGGCCATTCCTTTTATCAAGCACAAGACAGGTTGGTTTGATGGCATGATGACGACAGGTTGCTCCATGGGGGCCTATCATGCACTCAATTTCTTTCTTCAGCATCCAGATGTCTTTACCAAGGTGATTGCCCTCAGTGGTGTTTACGACGCACGTTTCTTCGTTGGCGATTACTACAATGACGATGCAATTTACCAAAACTCACCTGTAGATTATATTTGGAACCAAAATGATGGCTGGTTTATCGATCGTTACCGTCAGGCAGAAATCGTCGTTTGCACGGGTCTCGGTGCCTGGGAACAAGATGGTCTACCATCTTTCTACAAGCTCAAAGAAGCCTTTGACCAGAAACAAATTCCAGCCTGGTTTGCTGAATGGGGACACGATGTCGCCCACGACTGGGAATGGTGGCGTAAACAAATGCCCTATTTTCTTGGACACCTGTATCTATAAAAGGAGTTGCCTATGAATTACCTTGTTATTTCTCCCTACTATCCGCAAAACTTCCAACAGTTTACAATCGAGCTAGCCAATAAAGGCATTACAGTCTTGGGGATTGGTCAAGAACCTTACGAACAACTAGATGAACCTTTGCGCAATAGCCTGACCGAGTATTTCCGTGTGGACAATCTTGAGAACATAGACGAAGTCAAACGTGCAGTTGCCTTTCTGTTCTACAAGCATGGACCAATCGACCGCATCGAGTCCCACAATGAATACTGGCTTGAGCTGGACGCAACACTCAGAGAACAATTCAATGTCTTTGGTGCCAAACCAGAGGATCTCAGAAAGACCAAGTTTAAGTCTGAGATGAAGAAACTTTTCAAAAAAGCAGGCGTCCCTGTGGTACCTGGTACTGTTATCCAGACGGAAGCAGATGTGGATAAAGCAGTGAAAGAAATCGGTCTACCAATGATTGCCAAACCTGATAATGGAGTGGGAGCGGCCGCAACCTTTAAGCTTGAGACAGAAGACGATATCCATCACTTCAAGGCTGAGTGGGACCATTCAACCGTGTATTTCTTTGAAAAATTTGTCACTTCTAGCGAAATCTGTACTTTTGACGGACTTGTGGACAAGGATGGCAACGTCGTCTTTTCAACGACTTTCGATTATGCCCATACACCACTTGATCTGATGATTTATAAGATGGACAATTCCTACTATGTGCTCAAGGATATGGATCCCAAACTGCGCAAGTATGGCGAGGCCATTGTCAAGGAATTTGGTATGAAAGAACGCTTTTTCCATATCGAGTTCTTCCGTGACGGGGATGACTACATTGCCATTGAGTACAATAACCGTCCTGCAGGCGGCTTTACCATTGATGTTTATAACTTTGCCCATTCCTTGGACCTCTACCGAGGCTATGCGGCGATTGTTGCAGGAGAAGAGTTCCCAGAATCAGAATTTGAACCTCAATACTGTCTAGCTACATCACGTCGTGCAAATGCAAACTATGTCTATTCAGAAGAGGACCTTCTTGCTAAATACAGTCAGCAATTCAAGGTCAAAAAAATCATGCCAGCAGCCTTTGCAGAGCTACAAGGGGACTACCTTTATATGCTGACCACTCCGAGTCGCCAAGAGATGGAGCAGATGATTGTAGACTTTGGCAAGCGTCAAGAATAACGATTAGGATGAAAGGAGTTTGACTTCTTTTGTCCTTTTTAATAGAATAGAAGACTAATTGTTAGTGAATTTGAACCATTTTA
>CAJZDE010000207.1:0-2862 GCA_915063165.1 uncultured Streptococcus sp. | reverse complement strand
ATAAAGAACCGATCTGGCAAAAAGAATGGGAAGAAGCAAAACTTTACCAACGTCGTCAAGAATTGAACCAAGGAAAACCACATTTCACCTTGCATGATGGACCTCCGTATGCAAACGGAAATATCCACGTTGGACATGCCATGAACAAGATTTCTAAAGATATTATTGTTCGTTCTAAGTCTATGTCTGGATTTTACGCTCCTTACATCCCAGGTTGGGATACACATGGTCTGCCAATCGAGCAAGTCTTGGCAAAACAAGGCGTTAAACGCAAAGAAATGGACTTGGTTGAGTACTTGAAACTTTGCCGAGAGTATGCTCTTTCTCAAGTTGATAAACAACGTGAAGACTTTAAACGTTTGGGGGTTTCTGGTGACTGGGAAAACCCTTATGTGACCTTGACTCCGGACTATGAAGCGGCTCAGATCCGTGTCTTTGGTGAAATGGCTAAGAAAGGCTATATCTACCGTGGTGCCAAGCCTGTCTACTGGTCATGGTCATCTGAGTCAGCCCTTGCAGAAGCGGAAATTGAATACCATGACTTGCTTTCAACTTCCCTTTACTATGCTAACCGCGTCAAAGACGGAAAAGGTGTGCTAGATACAGATACTTATATTGTCGTATGGACCACTACACCATTTACTATCACAGCATCTCGTGGTTTGACAGTTGGAGCAGATATTGATTATGTATTGGTACAACCAGCTGGTGAATCTCGTAAGTTTGTGGTTGCTTCAGAATTGTTGAACAGTTTGTCTGAGAAATTTGGCTGGGCGGATGTGCAAGTCTTGGAAACCTACCGTGGTCAAGAATTGAACCACATTGTGACAGTCCACCCATGGGATACAGCTGTAGATGAGTTGGTGATCCTTGGTGACCACGTTACGACTGACTCTGGTACAGGTATTGTCCATACAGCCCCTGGTTTTGGTGAGGACGACTACAATGTCGGTGTTGCCAACGGCCTTGAAGTTGCTGTAACAGTTAACGAACGCGGTATTATGATGGAAAATGCTGGTCCTGAATTTGCGGGTCAGTTCTATGACAAGGTTGTGCCGACTGTTATCGAAAAACTGGGCGATTTGCTCCTTGCTCAAGAAGAAATCTCTCACTCATACCCATTTGACTGGCGTACGAAAAAACCAATCATCTGGCGTGCTGTTCCACAATGGTTTGCCTCTGTATCTAAATTCCGCCAAGAAATATTGGACGAAATTGAAAAAGTGAAGTTCCACTCAGAATGGGGTAAAGTGCGTCTTTACAACATGATTCGTGACCGTGGTGACTGGGTAATCTCTCGTCAACGTGCTTGGGGAGTTCCCCTTCCTATCTTCTATGCTGAAGACGGAACGCCAATCATGACAGCTGAAACGATTGAACATGTAGCTCAACTCTTTGAGGAACACGGTTCTATCATCTGGTGGGAACGTGATGCTAAGGACCTCTTGCCAGAAGGATTTACTCATCCAGGTTCACCAAATGGCGAGTTCAAGAAAGAAACAGACATCATGGACGTATGGTTTGACTCAGGTTCATCATGGAATGGAGTAGTGGTCAACCGTCCAGAACTCAAATATCCAGCAGATCTTTACCTTGAAGGTTCTGACCAATACCGTGGTTGGTTCAACTCTTCTCTCATCACATCCGTTGCTAACCATGGCGTAGCACCTTACAAACAAATCTTGTCACAAGGATTTGCCCTTGATGGTAAAGGTGAGAAGATGTCTAAATCTCTTGGAAATACCATTGCTCCAAGTGATGTTGAAAAACAATTTGGTGCGGAAATCTTGCGTCTCTGGGTAACAAGTGTTGACTCAAGCAACGACGTGCGTATCTCTATGGATATCTTGAGCCAAGTCTCTGAAACTTACCGTAAGATCCGTAACACACTTCGCTTTTTGATTGCCAATACATCTGACTTTAACCCAGCTCAAGATGCAGTGGCTTACGATGAGCTTCGTTCTGTTGACAAGTACATGACCATTCGCTTTAACCAGCTTGTGAAGACTATTCGTGATGCTTATGCAAACTTTGAATTCTTGACAATCTACAAGGCCTTGGTGAACTTTATCAACGTTGATTTGTCAGCCTTCTACCTTGATTTTGCGAAAGACGTTGTCTACATCGAAGGTGCCAAATCACTTGAACGCCGTCAAATGCAGACTGTCTTCTATGACGTACTTGTTAAAATCACCAAACTCTTGACACCAATCCTTCCTCACACAGCAGAGGAAATCTGGTCATATCTTGAGTTTGAAGCTGAAGACTTCGTTCAATTGTCTGAATTACCAGAAGCGGAAACTTTTGCTAACCAAGAAGAAATTTTGGATACATGGTCAGCCTTCATGGACTTCCGTGGACAGGCTCAAAAAGCCTTGGAAGAAGCGCGTAATGCAAAAGTAATCGGTAAATCACTCGAAGCCCACTTGACAGTTTACCCAAACGAAGTTGTGAAAACTCTTCTTGGAGCAGTAGATAGCAATGTGGCTCAACTTTTGATCGTGTCAGAATTGACCATCGCTGAAGGTATAGCTCCAGAAGGCGCAGTTAGCTTTGAGGATGTTGCCTTTACAGTTGAACGCGCTACAGGTGAAGTTTGTGACCGTTGCCGTCGTATCGACCCAACTACTGCAGAACGCAGTTACCACGCAGTCATCTGTGACCACTGTGCAAGCATCGTAGAAGAAAACTTTTCAGACGCAGTTGCAGAAGGATTTGAAGCGAAATAATCAGATTAGAAATATGTCTTCTCATAGTTTAAGATGAGAGGAAATGTAAAAGAGAGAAAGTCATTTCTCTCTTTTTTGTTGGATTCTAGTCTTCTTATATCTAAAACAAAGATGTATAAAAATACGATTTTTG
>CAJZDE010000206.1:0-2873 GCA_915063165.1 uncultured Streptococcus sp. | reverse complement strand
ATTTTACTAAAAATTTCTAGTAGTAAAAAAATTAAAACTCTGTCAAGTTTTTTTCTTGACACCTGTCAGAAATCTGCTATAATAGAACATGTGCTAAATAGCTCAGCTATTTCACCGAAATAAAAAAATAAGACAAGAGACATTAAAAAATGGCAGTTAAAATCCGTTTGACTCGTATGGGTTCTAAGAAAAAACCTTTCTACCGTATCAACGTAGCAGACTCACGTTCACCACGTGACGGACGTTTCATCGAAACAGTTGGGACTTACAACCCACTTGTTGCTGAAAACCAAGTAACTTTGAAAGAAGACCGCGTTCTTGCATGGTTGGCTGATGGAGCTCAACCTTCAGATACAGTTCGCAACATCCTTTCAAAAGAAGGCGTATTGAAAAAATTCCACGATTCTAAATTCTCAAAATAAGTTTAAAGTAGGTTGACAGATGGATACGATTGAAAATCTCATTATTGCGATTGTGAAACCTTTGATTTCACAGCCTGATGCCTTAACTATCAAGATTGAAGACACACCAGAGTTTTTGGAGTATCACTTGGATCTTGACCAAAGCGATGTCGGTCGTGTTATCGGTCGTAAGGGTCGCACTATCTCAGCGATAAGAACGATTGTCTACTCTGTCCCAACTGAAGACAAAAAAGTAAGAATCGTTATCGATGAAAAATAAAAAAGCGGGACAGATGTCTCGCTTTTTTGTGAGGAGGAGAAGATGAAGGATTTAACCTTTAGACAATTACAAGCTTACTTACTCGAACATTACCAGCAATCTCGAACTGAGGAAGGCCTCTTTATCAAGCTAGTGGAGGAAGTCGGAGAAGTAGCCGAGGTCTTGAATGGGCGCTCTGGTCGAAAAGAGGGTGTCCAGGACTCAAATGAGGAACTAGCCAAAGAACTGGCTGATATTATTCACTACACTGTCGCAATTGCGGCCATCAACGATATTGACCTAACCAAAACCATCTTTGACAAAGATAAGAAGGCTGCCATTAAGTATCAGCATGAACGAGATTTGGAAGAATTTTTGGAAAACTTCCAAGAGAACTAGGAATAATCTCTTTTCACTGATATGAAAGATTTCTCCTAGCTTACGCTAACTAGTAAGAAAGAATGAGAAAGCAATGAGACCAGAGGATTATGCATGGAATGAGTTTGAACGAACTGCCTATAAGACTAAAATGAATCACCTACCTAGTCCTTACAAAGTTGCCATTTGGGACGACTCTGAGAAAAGATTGGAACTAGAACAAATACTGGATAGACTTCCTCAGAAAGAACTAGCTCGATGGGCATTAGAGAACTCGCGAGATTTCTTATCTTTAATTGATATCGGTGATGAAGGTGAGAAAAATAAAATAATTCGGCAAGCTTATGAGGCTTTTGATGCACGATTGAGAAATGAGTTCTCACCTCATGAGTTGAGAAAAGCAGGTTTCGCAGCAAATCTCCTCTCTAAAAATGCCCAAAATCAAATCGCTAAGTACGCTGCCAGAGTCTTTGTACAAGCTATTTCAACAGCCCATATGAGAGGACACGCCATCGTTTCCGCGGATTATGCTATCAAAGTAAGGAATCTCCAAGAGGCAGACAAGCTAGAACTTGTAAGAAAAGAACGAGAAAAGCAGATCAGACTGGCTGAATCCTTTTTAGCTAATGTAATAGATAAACGGTGAAAGAAGGAATAAAATACCAATCCTAGAAATAGCATCTAGGATTTTACTATGCTAAAATGGATAGACAGTCTCAAAGAATTATAGTCAATTAATCTTGAGAATAGCTATTTTTAAAGGGAGTAACATTCTATGAACGAGAAATCAAAAGCTTACCTAGCAGCCTTATCCTTTTCAGCCATCATTGGTTTTTCTTTTTTATTTACTAAGATTGCTTTGGGCTATGCCACTCCACTTACAAACTTGGCACATCGCTATACAATCGCTGCTTTGGTATTGGTCATCCTTCATCAAACAAAACTTATCAATGTGAGTTTGAGTAGAAAAGATATTCTTTCTATTCTTCCTATGAGTCTTTTCTATCCACTTCTCTTTTTTATTTTCCAATCCTTTGCTTTACAGTATATATCGTCTTCTGAAGCAGGAATTTTACAAGCGCTTGTCCCGATTTTTACTCTCCTTTTAGCATCAGTCTTTCTCAAGGAAAAGACAAGCTGGCTACAAAAGTTCTTTTTAATTTTATCCGTAGCAGGAGTAGTTTTCATCTTCCTTAGCAAAGGAGCAAACTTTAGCACTGAAACTGCTAGTTTGGGCTTTCTCTTGATGTTGGGATCTGTTCTCGCCAATGCAATAAACAATATCCTCAGCAAGTCCAAAGGAGGTCGCTATCGGGCTATGGATATGACAGCTGTTGTGATATTTGTTGGCTTCGTCACCTTTAATACGCTGAATCTGACCTCGCACTATCTAGATGGCAACATATTAGCCTATGTAGAACCGCTTGGACAGCTACCCTATCTGCTTTCCATCCTCTATTTGGGAATTCTAGCCTCTATCGTGACTGGTAGTCTCTCTATCTATGCTATCGTTCGCCTCGGGGCATCAACCGTCAGTGTCTTTGGTAATCTTGGAACTGTTTTGACCATTCTAGCCGGAGCCCTTATCCTCCACGAACCAATTTATAGTTACCATGTCATCGGAGCAACTTTGATTATTGCTGGAATTTTAGGCATGAATCTGATGAGAAAAAAGTAAAGATTGCTTAGCAGTCTTTTTCTTTATCTAAATGATGCAGAAAATTCAAAATTTTTAATGAAACTAAGCTTGGAAAACGATGATTTTAATATAGCATGATAAAATAGATAAAAAGAATGATATTAGGATAAAGAGGAGCGAATGTAGAAATGAAGCC
>CAJZDE010000205.1:0-2940 GCA_915063165.1 uncultured Streptococcus sp. | reverse complement strand
CTCTAGCTTTTTCCAAGCAAAAAATTATGCTAATGTGGTGTCTATCACAGAAAAAGATTTTAAAGATTTTCCTAAGAGTGATACCAGTAAGGTTCCAATCCTAGATCGGAGCACTGCAGAGAAGATTGGAGACCGTTATCTAGGCTCTCTGACGGATAAGGTCTCCCAGTACGTAGCAGCAGATACTTATACCCAGCTGACGGTTGATGGCAAACCCTATCGAGTGACTCCTTTGGAGTATGCCGACCCGATCAAATGGTTTAATAATCAGTCCAAGGGAATTGGTGAGTATATCAAGGTTGATATGGTGACAGGAAATGCAGAATTGGTGGATTTAAAAACGCCAATGAAGTATTCAGACTCTGAATATTTTAATCGCGATGTCAAACGTCATCTTCGTATTAAGTACCCAACCAAGATTTTTAAAACGCCATCCTTTGAGGTGGATGATGCAGGCAATCCCTTCTATGTAGCAACCGTTTATCAAAAGCAGTTTGGTCTAGGAGTCCCTCGCCCTTCGTCTGTTATTATCTTAGACGCCACCAATGGAGAAACCAAGGAATATAGCTTGGATGAAGTCCCAGAATGGGTGGATCGTGTCTATCCAGCGGAAGAAACCATCGAGCAAATCAACTACAACGGCAAGTATAAAGACGGCTTCTGGAATGCCTTGATTTCTAAGAAAAATGTTACTCAAACGACTGAGGGCTATAACTATCTTTCTATCGGAAATGACATTTATCTCTACACTGGGGTGACTTCAGCAAACGCTGACGAAAGTAATCTAGGATTTATCCTTGAAAATATGCGTACTGGTGAAATCACCAAGTACAACCTAGCTTCAGCAACTGAGGAATCTGCCCGTGCTTCCGCAGAAGGGGCAGTGCAGGAAAAAGCCTATAAGGCGACCTTCCCTATCCTTGTCAATCTCAATGACAAGCCTCTCTATATCATGGGCTTGAAGGACAATGCAGGCTTGGTCAAGGAGTATGCATTGGTCGATGCCGTGGAGTACCAAAACGTCATCGTAGCAACTACGGTAGATGAACTCCTCAGCAAGTATGCCAATAAAAACGACCTCGAGCTGGATAATGAAACGGTAGAAAACATCAAGGGAGTGGTTTCAGACCTTAAATCAGCTGTCATCAAGGGGGATACCGTCTACTTCTTTAAAGTTGATGGCAAGATTTATAAGGTCAAGGCTTCCGTGTCAGACGACCTTCCTTACCTCGAAAATGGCCAAACCTTCGAAGGTCAAGTTGGAAAGGATAATTATCTCAAGACCTTTAAAGTACAATAATACCCTTCGAAAATCAAATTCAAACTACGTCAGCGTCGCCTTGCCGTACTCAAGTACTGCCTGCGTCTAGCTTCCTAGTTTGCTCTTTGATTTTCATTGAGTATAAAAATAGGTTTTCTCAGTTCAAGGAGAAAAAAGATAAATTCTTATCTATCTTAACAAGCTTAGCTGGCACAGCCCTTGTTCTCGTGGCTATCTGGTTAGGATGGCCAAAATAAACAGAGAAACCTCGGTGTGAACCGAGGTTTTTCAGATGAAATTCTTGGTCGTGATTGAAAAATATGCTACACTAACAATATGAAAATTTTAATCCCAACAGCAAAAGAAATGAACACAGACCATCCTTGTATCGAAGCGCTCCCTTTGAGGGAAGAAAGTCAGGCAGTCCTTGACTCACTGGCGCACTACTCAGCCAGTGAATTAGAGACTTTTTATAAGGTATCTGCCGAGAAAGCAGAAGAAGAGTACGGCCATATTCAAGCTTTAAAAGATCACAGGGCTAAACATTATCCAGCCTTGAAACTCTTCGATGGTCTCATGTATCGCCACATCAAAAGAGATGGGTTAACCGAGGCTGAACAAACCTATCTTGAAAATCATGTCCTGATTACCTCGGCTTTATACGGTGTTGTCCCAGTCTTATCTCCAATGGCTCCTCACCGTTTGGATTTCTTGATGAAGTTAAAAGTGGCTAGAAAAACCCTAAAGACTCATTGGAAATCAGCCTATGATGAGGCACTACAGGATGAGAACTTGATATTCTCACTCCTATCATCAGAGTTTGAAACTGTATTTTCGAAGAAAATCAGAGAAAAGATGGTGACCTTCAAATTTATGGAGGATAAGGAAGGTCAGCTGAAGATTCACTCAACTATTTCAAAAAAAGCACGTGGTGCCTTTTTGACCGCCTTGATAGAAGGGCAAGTCCAAACAGTCGAACAAGCTCGCCAGCTCAGTTTTGCAGGTTTTGACTACCAACCTGATTTATCCAGTGATTTAGAACTCGTCTTTGTGAAACAAGCATAAAACCAGCTCATTCGAGCTGGTTTTTGCTGTATTAGTTGATGGCTGCAAGAAGGTCGTCAGCTTGTTTTGCAAGTGATGAAGCAGTTGATTCTTCTAACACCAATTTTCCGTCTGCCCAAGCAGAGTCATTGACACGAGCGGCTGTAAAGTCACCAACGACTTGTGTACGGATAAATGGCAAGAGGTCTTTATAAATAGCAAAGAGTTGATCGTGACCGGCATTGGCTACAGATGAGACAGTAACAAACTTGTCTTGGAGGGCAGAAGCACCACGTGTATCAGACAAGTCAAGGGCACGAGAGAGCCAGTCAAGCAAGTTTTTCACTGTTCCTGGGATAGAGAAGTTGTAGACTGGAGAGAAAATCCAGATTGCATCAGCAGCAAGGACTGTTTCACGAGCAGTAGCTACAGCTGGATGAGTTGGAACTTCCAAATCTTGGCTGAAGAGAGGAACAGCTGAGTAATCAAGATAGCTAACTTCCGCTTTTCCGGCAAGTGCTTTTTCAGCTTCGAGGGCAATTTGGTGGTTGAAAGAACCTTGGCGTAGTGAACCGACGATAAATAATACTTTTTTAGACATGATGTGTCTCCTTTAGTTTAAAATTCAAAGAGCG
>CAJZDE010000204.1:0-2951 GCA_915063165.1 uncultured Streptococcus sp. | reverse complement strand
GCTTGCAACTGAGAAGTCAACTTCTAGATCTTGAACAACTTTTCCATCTTTGATTTCAATCGTTTGTTTAACACCTTTGAGTCCATTATAACCTTTGTACTTTTCTTCAATAAAACTCTTGACATCTTCTGGAGTTGCACCAAGGATTTCAGGATCAGCAATATTATTAGCTGATTGCTTGATAACATTGTCCCCCTCTACAGTATAAACCAAGGTAGAAGTGATTCCAGAATTATTTTTGTTTACAAAGGTATGTGTTTTAGTTGTTTCTTTCTTTTCAGATGATTGTTCAGTGCTTTGTTTGCTCTCACTTGACTGAGTTGTTGTGTCTTCTTTGGTACTGCTGTTGGTAGGTGTTGATGCTTGTTTGGAACATCCGAGCAGGAGAACAAGTGAAGCCACAAGGGCTAGTGATACTTTAAAGTATGATTTCATATTTTTTACTTTCCTTTCATAATCAAAGTATTTGTATTATAACATGGATCTATAGTGAAAGCAACTAAACACAGTTTTTCTCCTTTTGAGAAGGAGTCTGACTAGAAAAATGTTATAATGGTAGGAAAGAGGTGAAGAAATGAATCAGACTATAAACTATATCAAAGAATTAACCGCAATTGCATCTCCAACAGGCCTTACTCGTGAGATCTCAGACTACCTAGTCCATACTTTAGAGAAACTTGGTTACCAGCCTGTTCGTACAGCCAAGGGTGGTGTCAATGTGACCATTAAAGGTCAAAATGATGAACAACATCGCTATGTGACTGCCCACGTGGATACGCTGGGTGCTATTGTTCGTGCAGTCAAACCGGATGGCCGTCTCAAATTGGATCGTATCGGTGGTTTTCCTTGGAACATGATTGAGGGAGAAAACTGTACCGTTCATGTGGCTAGCACAGGTCAAAAGGTATCTGGGACTATTCTCATCCATCAAACTTCTTGCCATGTCTACAAAGATGCAGGAACTGCAGAACGCACTCAGGACAATATGGAAGTGCGTTTGGACGAAAAAGTGACCAATGAAAAAGAAACGCGCGCCTTGGGCATCGAGGTCGGTGATTTTATCAGTTTTGACCCGCGAACTGTCGTGACGGAGACTGGTTTTATCAAGTCTCGTCACTTGGATGACAAAGTCAGCGCAGCGATTTTGCTCAATCTTCTTCGTGTTTATAAGGAAGAGGGGATTGAATTACCAGTAACAACTCATTTTGCTTTTTCAGTCTTCGAAGAGGTGGGCCACGGTGCTAACTCCAATATTCCAACTCAAGTGGTGGAATATCTAGCTGTAGATATGGGAGCTATGGGCGATGACCAGCAGACGGATGAGTATACAGTGTCTATCTGTGTCAAGGACGCTTCAGGTCCCTATCACTATGACTTCCGTCAACACTTGCTAGCTTTGGCGAAAGAGCAAGATATTCCATTTAAGCTCGACATCTATCCATTTTACGGATCGGACGCTTCGGCAGCTATGTCAGCAGGAGCCGAGGTCAAACACGCCCTCCTTGGAGCTGGTATTGAATCCAGTCACTCTTACGAACGAACACACATTGATTCGGTCGTGGCGACTGAGCGTATGGTTGATGCTTATCTCAAGAGCACCTTGGTAGACTAATATGTGCTTGATTTGTCGAAGAATTGAATGGATCAAGGCAGGGGAAAATCCCTACTTTGTAAAAGAACTAGAAACAGGCTATGTTGTCATTGGAGACCACCAATACTTTAAGGGCTATACCTTATTTCTGGCAAAAGAGCATGTCACAGAACTCCACCATATGGAGAGTTTTGAAAAACTTCGTTTTCTAGAGGAAATGAGTTTGGTCCAAGAAGCTGTCGCCAAAACGTTTAAAGCTGAAAAGATGAACATCGAACTTCTAGGAAATGGAGATGCCCACGCTCACTGGCACCTCTTTCCAAGACGATCAGGTGATATGAGGGGTCATGGATTGAATGGCCGTGGTCCAGTCTGGTGGGTGCCATGGGAAGAAATGGCCGCAGAAGATTGCCAAGTGCAATCCCCTGAGCTTGAACAAATGATTAAAGCCTTATCCGATGAATTAGAGAAGCACTTGGTCTAAGAGAGGAAGAAAAAATGAAAAAAAGATACATCGTTTTATCTGGTTTGCTGGCAGTAACCCTAGCAGCATGTTCTCAAGAAAAACCTAAAAATGAAGAAAATACTCAAAAAACAGAACAAACTAGTCAACTTGAAGGAACTGTAGGGAGCAAATCTCAAGCCTCTAGTCAGAAGAAGGCAGAAGTTGTCAATAAGGGAGACTACTATAGTATTCAAGGGAAGTACGATGAAATCGTCATAGCTAATAAGCACTATCCTTTGTCAAAAGACTATAATCCAGGAGAAAATCCAACAGCTAAAGCAGAGTTGCTGAAGCTCATTGCAGCAATGCAAGCGGCTGGCTACCCAATCAGCGATCACTACAGTGGTTTTAGAAGTTATGAAACTCAAACCAAACTTTATCAAGACTATGTGAATCAAGACGGTAAGGAAGCAGCAGATCGCTACTCAGCTCGCCCAGGTTATAGTGAACACCAAACAGGTCTTGCTTTTGATTTGATTGGGACTAACGGAGAGTTAGTGACAGAGGAGAAGGCGGCCCAGTGGCTCTTGGATCATGCGGCTGACTATGGCTTTGTTGTTCGCTATCTCAAAGGCAAGGAAAAAGAGACTGGCTACATGGCAGAAGAATGGCATCTTCGCTACGTCGGAAAAGAAGCCAAAGAAATTGCTGCAAGTGGTCTCAGTTTGGAAGAGTACTATGGCTTTGAAGGCGGCGATTACGTCGATTAAAAAAGTAATTTTTCTCTTGCATTTTTAGATAAATAGTGTATAATGGAAAGGTATGTGTAAAGCATACTTGTGGGAGGTAAAAATCTCTAATTACCGCCAAAACCACAAAGGAGGATTTAAAAATGGCTAAAAAAGTCGAAAAACT
>CAJZDE010000203.1:0-2973 GCA_915063165.1 uncultured Streptococcus sp. | reverse complement strand
AACAGCAAGGTTTTAGACATTTTCTACATAAAAAAAGCTGGAAAATCTCTTTCCCAACTTCTTTTTACAATCAAATTTTACGTGTATTTACTTATTTTTTCAAGCGCTCAACATCGCGTGCAATCACCAATTCTTCATCTGTTGGAATAACCAAGACACGGATTTTCGCTGCGTCAGTTGAGATGTCTCCCGTTACGCCAAAGACGTTCTTTTCTGGATCCACATCACAACCAAACCAAGAGATACCTGAAATGACATCCTCACGAACCAAAGCAGCATTTTCACCGATACCTGCTGTGAAGATAATCGCATCTGCTCCATTTAGGACTGCAAGGTATTGACCGATATGTTTTTGGATACGATCGACATACATTTCATAAGCCAAAGTCGCATCATGGTCTCCTGCTTCCATGGCAGCAATCACATCACGCATATCGCTTGACTGACCAGAAACTCCCATGAGCCCTGATTCACGATTGAGAACGCGACTAATATCTTCAGGGGTATTGAAATCCTCTGTATATTGCATGAGATAAGGGATGATAGCAGGGTCAATATCTCCTGTACGAGTTCCCATCATCACACCGCCGAGTGGTGTGAATCCCATGGAAGTATCCACAGACTTCCCACCCTTAACAGCTGTGATAGAAGCCCCGTTACCAATATGGCAGGTAATCAATTTCAAATCTTCTAGAGGACGGCCCAAAAGTTTCGCTGCTTCTCCTGCGACAAACTGGTGGCTTGTCCCGTGGGCACCATATTTACGAACCTTGTTGTCTGTGTAGTATTTAGTTGGTAGAGGGTAGCGATAAGCCTTTTCTGGCATGCTTGTGTGGAATGAGGTATCAAATACGACAACACTGGTAATATCTGGCAGCAATTCCTTGAATGCGCGAATTCCAGCTGCGTTAGCTGGATTGTGAAGAGGAGCCAAGAGTCCCAATTCCTCAACTTTTTCTAACACATCTCCCTCAACAACTGTTGATTCCTTGAAGTATTCTCCACCAGCTACGACGCGGTGTCCAACACCTGTAATCTCGTCGTACCCTTTAATGATGTCAAAACGAATCAAGTCATCCAATAGAATTTTAACGGCTTGTGTATGGTCTTCAATATCAAGAATTTGTTGCTCCGAACGACCGTCAAATTTTACTGTTGAGATCGAATCTTTCAATCCAATACGTTCAATCAAGCCTTTAGCCAAAACTTTCTCTTCAGGCATTTGATAAAGTTGCCATTTCAAGCTTGAGCTTCCTGCATTGATTGCAATTGTTTTTGTCATAAGATGATACCTCTTTTTAAGCGTTTTCATCTATTATAACAAAATCTCTTTTATATTTCAGTACCTTTGCTCCAATTTTGAAAATTTTCTTTAAAGGTAAACAAAACTGACGGATCTTGCAAGCTAGTAAGAGGGTAAACAAAGGGTTCTATTTCTTTATCTTTTTTCTTCTGTAAGACAAAAATACTTTTAGCTTGGCTTGCAGTTGAGAAAATATCCTCTGGCAGAGCGATGATCGCAGCCAGACTCACTTCGTCTTTGAGCCACCCTTTTAATAAGTCACTTTGAGGACTGGTCAATAAATCACTCGGAGCTAGAAAAATTGCATAGCCATCTGACTTAAGATACTTGAGGCCTTGTTCCATTAGCAAATGGTGGGCATAGGTATGCTCTTGACTAGAAGCCACTTGATAGCGTGAAGCGATGGCATCGTCTGGGTAATAGCCAACAGGCAAGTCGCTGATGACCACGTCGCTTTCTTTAAGCATTTGCGGACGAACGGCATCTCCTTGGACAAAACCAGCCTGCAAACCAATCACATCTGCCATACTGGCTGCCAAATCAATCAGCAAGTCATCCACTTCGATTCCTAAGTAATCTACTTTTTTAGCGAGAGAAGTCAAGAAAGTAGCCCCCAAAATCCCCATACCAGAACCTATTTCGAGGATGCTAATTTCCTCTTGTTTAAACAACTCTTCTACAATGAGTACCAAGAGAAGGGAAATGGCATCTGGTGTAAATTGGTGATTGGCCTGTAAAGGCTCCGTTTGCCCTGCCTTCATCAAGAGAAACTGGTAGGTCTTGAGCCACTCTTCCTTGCGAAGTGCTAAGCGCCTAAGGGCTTGATTGTTCTCCTTGACCTGCTCCAGCTCGGTCCCGCCATCTAGGTAGATACTATTTTGCTCTACTAAGGCATCATAGAAGTTGGTCGCCAAATCACTTTGGATGACTTGGATATTCTCTAGTAAATATGTATAACCTTGTTCAATTTTTTCAAAATCCATATTCCTATCTTATCAAATTTCCCTCCTTTTTTCCATCTGAAGAGAAAAAATCACTGCTTTAGTCAGCGAGTGATTTTTGGGCTACTGTTAAAAAGAGTTCTGAGTAATTTCCGAGGAAAAGACCTTCTGCACTGTAGAGGATCTGACTGTCAATGCTCGAAAAATCATTCTGAGCGAGCTTGGTTTCCAGTTCAGCTAAATCAAAACCATGATGGTTGGTATCTGTCTTGACAAAATCAGCGATGAGGACCTGTCCATTCTCCCTAAGGTGATGGTAAAACATGGCAAGAGTCGCATCTAGATCAGGCATATGATGAAGAACCCGGCTGACTACAATTACGTCAAATTGTTGCTCCAAGGGATTTGCCAGTAAATCTTGCTCCAAGAGTTGAAGATTCCTGATTTCTTGCTGATCTGCTTTCAAACGGGCTTGCTCCAGCATTTTCTCCGAGATGTCTACAAGGGTAACCGACTTGGCCTGCTTGGCCAGAGGCAAGGCTAACAGACCCGTCCCACCACCAAAGTCCAGTATTGCCTTGTCTGATAGAAAATCAATCTGTGCTTCAACTGCTTGACAAACCAAGTTTGCAAGGAAGATATTTTTAGGGGAATCAAAGGTTTCTGCTTTGTGATTAAAATCATGTTTCATTCTTTTAGTTTAGCACAAAGAAGTTGAATTGACTAGGA
>CAJZDE010000202.1:0-3022 GCA_915063165.1 uncultured Streptococcus sp. | reverse complement strand
ATTTCTTTTCTAAAATATTTTTCAGTTGTAAATTTCAATTCGCGGAATTCGCCCAAACGAGGGAAACCGATGATCGTAGTTGACATGATGTGTCCTCCAAAATTTGTTGTTGAAACTATCTTAACAGAAAAGAAACTGTCTGTATAATTGTAAATAATTAGGCTTTGATATAGTTTGAAACTATATCACTCTTTTAGACAACAGAAAAAGATTTGAGACCAGTGTCTCAAATCCTTTGTATAGCTTATTTTGTGACTGTATTTTAGTTGGAATGCTCAAACGAGCTATTGACGATTCTCATCAGTGACTATGGCTTGTTATTAGAAAAGACTATAGGTTGATCCCCTTCTCTCGGAGATTAGCCAGACACTCCTCATAGTATCCTGCGTCATGCTCTCTATAGACAGGATTGTCCAACTCCTCCTCAGGCAAGTCTTCATAGGGAGGGCAGATTTTCCCACGGTAGTTCTTGTCCAACCACTCTGGACTGACATTGTAGCCACGGTCAGCCATCTCCTTCATGATCAAGCGATGATAAGCATAGAGATGATAGGGCGAGTGGGTAAAGACATAGTCCACCGTCGCATGCTTTCTGCCCCAGCCATTGCCACGCAGGGCGCAGCACTCTCGATGTTGCCCCAAAAGTTGAGGACGGGGAAGTTGTGAAATCAAAGCCTCATGCCAAAGTCTCATGGGAAGTCTCCTTTCAGTAAAGTCGAATGTTGCAAGTAGGTATTCGGATAGCGATCCAGCAAGTCTCGAGTCTTAGCAATCAAGTCTTCCTTGGAAGCCTGACCAAAGCGGTAGCGATCCAGCAAGAGCATATAGTCCTTACGCTCAACATCTGTCGCTTTCTTTTTGAAATAGCCCCAAACATGCTGAAAGGCATTGCAAACCTGACCCCTATGTTCTGGGATTTGACAGGCCCGGTCAATCATCTCTTGAACCTGACTCAGCTCCACCTCTTCATTCTTCAAGTATTGGCGAATCTCATTGTAAATATTGCTAGAATGACTCAGAACGAGGTATTTGTTTCTAGCCCAGAGTTGTTGGCACTGGGATTTTTGGTTAGTTTGTTCCATCTTTCTCCTTGTTTTCTATCCGTTTCCAGGAAATATGGAAACAAAGTTGTATCTAAAAAATGAGCGAATTATGAGCGAATCAATTGGCTCCATCACCCTTTAAAGTGTTTCAAAAACTCTTTGAGCTCGGCTTCGGCTTCTGGTGTGGTTCCGTGGAGTTGACCGAGCATTTCAAGTAATGCAGCTGTTTGTCTTTCGATTGCTTTATTTGTCTCGTTAATCTTGCTGACGATGTCTGTCAGCGGCTCGACTTCTTCTTCCTCAAAGGTGTCCACATAGCGAGGGATATTGAGATTATAGTCATTTTCGACGATTTCTTCATAGCTTGCTAGGTGGGCAAACTTATCAATCTCCTCACGAGACTTGTAGGCTTCCAGAATCTTGTCGATATGGGCATCCGTCATGATATTTTGGTTTTTCCCCTTATCAAACTCCTTAGAGGCATCGATAAAGTAGACATCACGATTGGTGCGGTTCTTTTTGAGAATGATGACTGTGGTCGGAATGCTGGTGTTAAAGAAGATATTAGCAGGCAGACCGATAACTGTATCAATAGCTCCTTCTTCTAACAAGGCCTTACGAATGGTTCCCTCCGCATTGCCACGGAAAAGAACACCGTGAGGAAGGACGATAGCCATGACGCCATTATCCTGTTTGAGGTGGTAGTAACCATGCAAGAGAAAGGCAAAGTCAGCCTTGGACTGGGGTGCTAATTTCCCAAAAGGAGAGAAACGAGGATCCGCCATAAAGCCAGAACTAGCAGACCACTTGGCTGAGTATGGAGGGTTCATGAGAACACCGTCAAAGTTGGTCGGCTCTTGTGTCGGCCAGTCTTCGTCTAGTGTATCAGCATTGTGGAGAAATTGATTCTCAACTGGAACGCCGTGTAGAATCATGTTCATCCGAGCCAAGTTATAAGTGGAGGTATTGAGCTCCTGACCAAAGTAGATAACTGTCTGCGGTTTGTGAGAGTATTTCTTGGCATTGAGCAAGAGAGAGCCAGACCCCATAGTCGCATCATAGATGGTAAAGCCTTGCTGGTCTTCACGACCTAAAAAGGCAATCTGAGTCATAAGCTTAGCAACAGGTTGAGGCGTATAGAACTCACCAGCCTTTTTACCCGAGTCAGTCGCAAACTGACCGATAAGATACTCATAGGCATCCCCCAGCATATCTCCAGCATGACCAGCCACATCCAACACAGCCAACTCTTTCATAACTGCTGCTACCGTTTGGTTTTGCTTTTGTGGAGTTGCCCCTAGCTTTTTAGAGTAGAGGTCGATGTCTTCAAAGAGATTTTCATAGAGGTCGTCACTCTGCTCGATATCACGAAAACCTTGAGCCAGATCTTCCAGCTGGAAAGTCCCCTCATTGACACGTGCTACTAGAGCCGTAAAGGTCAAGTCTGGCTTGATGATATAGTTGAGCTCATCATTCATGACAGAGACTAGATCCTCATGGGTATCCGCATCCTCGTAGTAGTTGCGATAAACCTCAAGGGCATTCTCCAGACTATCTGTTCCCTCTTCCATAGTCTCAGCCACGAAAAAGAGCATCTTGTCTGACAGATACTTATAAAAGACCATGCCCAAAAGATAGGACTTGTAGTCATTGGCATCCATCTTAGAGCGGAGAACATCCGCTGAGTTCCACAGAGCTTGGTAGAGCGACTGGGACGTTTGTGTTGTTTCCATAGTGTTTCTTTCTAATTACTTAATCCCAAATATCTAAAATTAATTTAATGGTTCAATAGCTTTGCTTCCAATTCTTCAAAATATTTATGACGTAGTTTTTTCTGTAAATCACTTTTCAATGTAATTCGCCTTAAAGCTTTATCTTTAAAGTTTGGAACTACTTTCGTATTTCCTCTATGATTAATTATTTCATTTTTTAAGTTACAAATCTTTAAAATTGCTGAAAAATCAGATGAATTCAAACTT
>CAJZDE010000201.1:0-3054 GCA_915063165.1 uncultured Streptococcus sp. | reverse complement strand
TTATTTGGCTGAGGAAACAAGACTAGAAGGAGAAAATCGCCGATGACAGAAACCATTAAACTGATGAAAGCTCATACTTCAGTTCGTCGCTTTAAGGAGGAAGAAATTCCTCGAGCAGACTTGGAAGAGATTTTGACTGCTGGACAAATGGCGTCATCTTGGAAAAATTTCCAATCCTACTCTGTGATTCTTGTGCGCAGTCAAGAGAAGAAAGATGCCTTATATGAACTGGTTCCCCAGGAAGCTATTCGCCAGTCAGCTGCATTCTTGCTCTTTGTTGGTGACCTAAATCGTGCAGAAAAAGGAGCAAGCCTCCATATGGATACTTTCCAACCCCAAGGAGTGGGGGGTCTCCTTATCACGTCTGTAGACGCTGCGCTTGCTGGTCAAAATACCTTGCTTGCAGCGGAGAGTCTGGGATATGGTGGTGTTATCATCGGTTTGGTCCGTTACAAGTCAGAAGAAGTGGCAGCGCTTTTTAACCTGCCTGACTATACCTACCCTGTTTTTGGGATTGCCCTTGGTGTGCCAAATCAACAACATGATGTCAAACCAAGACTGCCTTTGAACAAAGTGGTTTTTGAAGAAGAATACCAAGAACAGCCAGTAGCGGCGATTTTGGACTATGACAAAGTACAGGCAGACTATGCTGGTGCGCGTGCGACGACCTCTTGGAGTCAACGTTTGGCTGAGCAGTTTGGTCAAGCCGAACCTAGTTCAACTCGGAAGAATCTAGAACAGAAAAAGTTATTGTAGAAAGTGAGAAAACATGGCCTTACCAACTATTGCCATTGTGGGACGTCCCAATGTTGGGAAATCAACCCTATTTAATCGGATCGCTGGTGAGCGGATCTCAATCGTAGAAGATGTCGAGGGTGTGACACGTGACCGTATCTATGCGACGGGTGAGTGGCTCAATCGTTCCTTTAGTATGATTGATACTGGAGGGATTGACGACGTCGATGCTCCCTTCATGGAGCAAATCAAGCACCAAGCAGAAATCGCTATGGAAGAAGCGGATGTTATCGTCTTTGTGGTGTCTGGGAAAGAAGGAATCACAGATGCAGATGAGTACGTAGCTCGCAAACTCTATAAGACCCATAAACCTGTTATCCTTGCCGTTAACAAGGTTGACAACCCAGAAATGCGAAATGATATCTTTGATTTCTATGCGCTAGGATTGGGTGAACCGTTGCCAATTTCGTCTGTCCACGGTATCGGTACCGGTGATGTGCTGGATGCCATTGTGGAAAATCTACCACACGAAGTTGAAGAAGAAAATCCAGACGTGATTAAATTTAGCTTGATTGGCCGTCCTAACGTTGGAAAATCAAGTTTGATTAACGCTATTTTGGGAGAAGACCGCGTGATTGCTAGTCCGGTAGCTGGAACAACGCGTGATGCCATTGATACCCATTTTACAGATGCTGATGGACAAGAGTTCACCATGATTGATACAGCTGGTATGCGTAAGTCTGGTAAAGTCTATGAAAATACGGAGAAATACTCTGTCATGCGTGCCATGCGTGCTATTGACCGTTCTGACGTGGTCTTGATGGTCCTCAATGCCGAAGAAGGTATTCGTGAGTACGACAAGCGTATCGCAGGTTTTGCCCACGAAGCCGGTAAAGGGATGATTATCGTGGTCAACAAGTGGGATACTCTTGAGAAAGACAACCACACCATGAAGAAATGGGAAGAGGATATCCGTGAGCAGTTCCAATATCTGCCATATGCACCGATTGTCTTTGTATCAGCTCTTACCAAGCAGCGTCTCCATAAACTGCCTGAGATGATTAAGCAAATTAGCGAGAGTCAAAACACACGGATTCCATCAGCTGTCTTGAACGATGTGATTATGGATGCCATTGCTATCAATCCAACACCGACAGACAAAGGCAAGCGCCTCAAGATTTTCTACGCAACCCAAGTGGCAACCAAGCCACCAACCTTTGTCATCTTTGTCAATGAAGAAGAACTCATGCACTTCTCTTACTTACGTTTCTTGGAAAATCAAATCCGCAAGGCTTTTGTCTTTGAAGGAACACCAATTCACTTGATTGCAAGAAAACGAAAGTAAACCTTGCTTGTTTTTCTACAAAAATAAACTAAAAGAAGACTTCATAGTCTTCATTTTTCTATACTAAAAGGGGAGAAAAGAACCTGCCAAATTGGAGGAGAATCTGTCATCAAAATTCAATCATTCTCCTATCTTTTGTAATCTATTTGTAATGAAAATGCACTTTCTTTGTAAAAATCAAAATGCTATAATTCCTTAAATCAATTTTCCTTTATCAGGGAGGTTATTATGAAAAAAAGCAGATTATTTAAACATAGTTTGTTGGTTCGCTTGCTTGGGTTGCTGATGGTCTTTCTATTCTTGTCAGCATTCACAGCACCTGAAAAACCTGAGTACGGGATCTATGACCCGGATCACTATCTAACGGATGATACTATTCGTCTGATTCGGGGATTGAACAATGTCAATAGTAAAAAATCAGAAAAATTCCAGATGGGTGTTTACGTTGTGAAAAGCCTAGATGGAGAAACAATTGAAACTGTAGCTAACGAAACAGCTAGAGCTTGGAAGATTGGTTACTCGGGAGACAACAACGGCGCCTTGATTGTGGTCGCTGTTGAGGATAGAAAATCACGGATTGAAACCAGTAATAATGTGGCCAGTAAAATCACAGACTATCAGACTCACAGGTTCTTGACAACGGCACGCTCTTACTTTAAAAATGGTGACTATAACAAGGGTGTTCTCTCAATAGTCAATAATCTCAACTACATGTTCTATAGTGGATCGAGTACAAGTGCTTCAAGTTCTAAAAGTAGCTACGGCTATACTACCAACTCTAGTCGCTTAAGGGAACTTGAAAGGTATGCTGGTGAGAGCAGTTCTTCGAGACGGCATCGAAAAAGCAGTTCGAGTGACGGAGTTATCGGATTTGGAATTCTCATTTACTTCATCGTGATGATTATCGGATTTATATCTGGAGGTCGTGGTAGCGGTTCACATGGTGATGATTCTGGCAGTGGCTGGTGGGGCGG
>CAJZDE010000200.1:0-3080 GCA_915063165.1 uncultured Streptococcus sp. | reverse complement strand
TCCAGGTATTCAAACTTTTGGACGCCTGGTTTTTCTTTTAACTCCCTTAAACTCCCTTTGGAATCTGGGTGAAGTGACCAGTTTGGGACAAGTCATTTGGATCTTTTTGCAGAATATTTTAAATGTCTTCTTGCTCTTCCCTCTGGTCTTTCAACTGATCTATCTCTGTCCAAATTTACGGCAAACGAAAAAAATCATCCTTCTCAGTTTTCTACTGAGTCTAGGAATCGAGTGTACGCAGCTGATCTTAGACTTTTTCTTTGATTTTAATCGCGTCTTTGAGATTGATGATTTGTGGACCAATACCCTGGGTGGCTATCTGGCTTGGGTCCTCTATAAAGGACTGCATAAAAACAAGATAAGGAATTAGAATGAGTATTTTAGAAGTTAAAAATTTGAGTCACGGTTTTGGTGACCGTGCAATTTTTGAAGATGTGTCCTTCCGTCTCCTCAAGGGAGAGCACATCGGTCTTGTCGGTGCCAATGGTGAAGGAAAATCAACCTTTATGAGTATCGTGACTGGTAAAATGTTGCCAGATGAAGGGAAGGTGGAGTGGTCCAAATATGTGACTGCTGGCTATCTGGATCAGCACGCTGTGCTAAAGGAAGGTCAAACCGTGCGTGATGTCTTGCGTACAGCCTTTGATGAGCTATTTAAAGCAGAAGCTCGTATCAATGACCTCTATATGGAAATGGCAGAAGACGGGGCGGATATTGATGCGCTGATGGAAGAAGTAGGAGAGCTCCAAGACCGTTTGGAGAGTCGAGATTTCTATACTTTGGATGCTAAGATTGATGAAGTAGCGCGTGCCCTCGGTGTCATGGACTATGGCATGGATACAGATGTAACAGCCTTATCAGGTGGACAAAGAACCAAGGTGCTTTTGGCTAAACTCCTCCTCGAAAAGCCAGATATTTTGCTGCTTGACGAGCCAACCAACTACTTGGATGCTGAACACATTGACTGGCTCAAGCGTTATCTCCAAAACTATGAAAATGCTTTTGTCCTTATTTCGCATGATATTCCTTTCCTCAACGACGTGATCAATATCGTCTATCATGTGGAAAATCAACAGTTGACGCGTTACTCTGGTGACTACTACCAGTTCCAAGAAGTCTATGCCATGAAGAAATCTCAGCTAGAGGCGGCCTATGAACGTCAGCAGAAAGAGATTGCGGATCTCAAGGACTTTGTCGCTCGAAACAAGGCGCGTGTTGCAACGCGTAATATGGCCATGTCCCGTCAAAAGAAACTCGACAAGATGGATATTATCGAACTGCAAAGTGAGAAGCCAAAACCATCCTTTGATTTCAAAACAGCTCGTACGCCAGGGCGTTTTATCTTCCAAGCCAAGGACTTGCAGATTGGTTATGACCGTCCTCTGACCAAGCCTTTAAATCTCACCTTTGAACGCAATCAAAAGGTTGCTATTATCGGGGCCAATGGTATTGGGAAAACAACCCTCTTGAAGTCTCTCTTGGGCATTATTCCGCCTATTGCTGGGGAAGTTGAATGCGGTGACTATCTAGAACTTGGTTACTTTGAGCAGGAAGTAGAAGGTGGCAATCGCCAAACTCCACTAGAGGCTGTTTGGAATGCCTTTCCAGCCCTTAACCAAGCAGAAGTTCGTGCAGCCCTTGCTCGTTGTGGTTTGACAACCAAGCACATCGAAAGCCAAATTCAGGTCTTGTCAGGTGGGGAACAGGCCAAGGTGCGTTTCTGTCTCTTGATGAACCGTGAAAACAACGTTTTAGTACTTGACGAGCCGACCAACCACTTGGATGTAGATGCCAAGGAAGAACTTAAACGGGCACTTAAAGAATACAAAGGAAGCATTCTTATGGTTTGTCACGAACCAGACTTTTATGAAGGTTGGATGGACCAAATCTGGGACTTTAACAAGCTAACTTAAAGGCGCTAAAAAAGCCAAGTCGAAATGACTTGGCTTTTTTGACTAGTAATTTAAAAAGCTTTCAACTTCAGATTTCTCAATTTCTTTACCATAGTGGCAAATAGGACAAGAAACGAAGTAACTTTTACCATAAGGAAAAAGTGGAATCCAGTAAAGGGTGAACTTGCGCCCTGTTTCAACAATTTCCCATGTGTCAACATTGTTACAGTGACCACATTCGATCGCAGTTTGCGTATGTCCCAAATCTTTCTGATAACCTTTAGAACCCCAAAATAGAATCATATCATCGTCTCCTTATCTGTTGATGGCTTATTTTTTGCTGAAGTCGTAGTCTTTCACCACTTCAATACTATCAATGGTGATAGCAGACGTTGGTTTGTCTTTCTCATCTTTTTCAGCTTTGGCAATCTTGTCAACAACATCCATGCCATCGATGACTTGACCAAAGACAGGGTGTTTACCGTCTAGACTTGGATTTCCACCTTCTTTATAGGCTTCGATGATTTTCTTTGGATACTTGCTGGTAGGGAGTTTAGCTGAAATATCTGTTGAGTTTTGGTTGATGAAGAACTGGCTACCGTTGGTGTTTGGTTGACCAGTGTTAGCCATAGCAAGTGCTCCTCGGATATTGTATAGGTAAGGAGAGATTTCATTTTTAAAACCAGTTCCCTTGTCCTTTGTTTTATCCTTATCATGCCAGATAGATTGGCCCCCTGTACCATCTCCCTTAGGATCTCCAGTTTGGACCATAAATCCATCAATGACACGGTGGAAGGTGATGCCGTTATAGTAGCCTTCTTTAGCGTGAGTAAGGAAGTTTTCAACTGCTAGTGGTGCTAGTTTTGGAAAGAGTTTGATACGGATATCGCCTTGATTTGTGTGTAAAATGACCTCAGATTCATCTTCAGCAACTTCCTTAGAAAGTTGAGGGAAGTTGGCATTGTCATTTGTCAATGCGTCATTCAAATCTTTGGCAGCCTGAGCAGCTGCTTTTGAGCTTTCTTCAGCAGAGATACTAGAGTCGACATATTCATCACCACGGAGACCACGTTGGATACTAGTACATCCAGCAAGGGCTACAGTTGATAGTAAAAGAAGGGTTGCTAGTTTTTTCATTGTTAACCTCTCAAAAATTCATTTCTACCATTGTACCCTAAAAGAAGTGTG
>CAJZDE010000199.1:0-3085 GCA_915063165.1 uncultured Streptococcus sp. | reverse complement strand
GAAACGGTCATCATAATAAGTCCAATGAAAATAGGATAGTGACTGTAAATTAGAATGATCCCCTTTTGATTAGATGTTTCATCAATAGCATGGTCGAATTGATCAAAATAAAACAAGAAAAGAGAAAGCATGATAATGAAATAAAGAACTGAATAAATCGAGAAATTCTCGATTGTAAAGAAGTTAGCTAGCCCCATAATCATCTCCCCAAAAGTAATAATGACTAGAAGGGAGATGCGTTCGATTAAATGGGGTAGATTAATTTGGAAGTGCTTGGCCTTACGAGTCATGATAATGGGCATAATAAAGGTAAGGAGGATACTAAGAACGAAGGCATAGATACCAAAATTAATGGGAAGCACGGCTGCTAGGTAGACACCAAATGTGCGAAGCCCTGTCATCCAGAGAAAACCCTTGATACTTTTTCGATTGACGGTATCTGTTGATTTTCGATAATATTCAACTAGATATTGGAAGAAAAGGGTGAGGGTTAAGGTACCAACGGCCCAACAGAAAGAGTGGAAATACACTTGCCAATCATGGCCGATCATATTTGAAATGAAGAGCAGGAGGCCCATATTGATAAACATGATCACCATGTTAAATAAAGAGTTCTTCCCATAGCGATTGGTATAAACGGTCTGAATCATCCAGGAATTGACAAGAACCAAGAGAGACATGAAAAAATCAAAGATAGAATTCCAAGTCAAAATGCCGTTATGAAGATGGTGAATGAGGGCAGTTGTTTTTGAAATGGCAAAGACCAGAACCAGGTCATAAAATAGCTCTGTAAATTCTACCCGTTTGTGTTTGATAAGGTTTGTCATAGTAGGTTCCTTCTAGTTATGATGTAACAATTTATTATAACAGAAAATGGCAATGAAAGAGAAGGGGATTAGTAGTTAGTAACACCATGGCGTAAATTGTCAATGTCTTGTCTTCTTTTGTCATTTACCTGTCGGTTTCTGTCTTGTATAATAGTCTCATAAATAAAAAATAAAGAGGAAAATATCATGTCAAACAAAAAAGTTATCTTAGTCACAGGCGCTTCATCAGGTATGGGAAAACTTTCAGCCCAAGACCTTATCAAAGCTGGTCACACCGTTTACGCTGTTGCTCGTAGTGTCGATAAAATGAAAGACCTAGAAGCACTTGGTGGCCATATCATGAAAATGGACGTAACAAACGAAGAGGATATTGAAAAAGTTGTTGCAAAAGTGATTGAAGAACAAGGTCGCATCGATGTTCTTTGGAACAATGCAGGTTATGGACTCTATGGTCCTGTCGAAGATCTTTCAATGGAAAAAGCGCAACAACAGTTCGAAGTCAATGTCTACGGTGTAGCCCGCTTGACTAAAAAAGTATTGCCATATATGCGTAAGCAAAAGGATGGTCTTATCATTAATACGTCATCAATGGGTGGTAAAATCTACACACCACTTGGTGCTTGGTACCATGCTTCAAAACACGCCATTGAAGGTTTTAGTGACTGTCTCCGTATGGAAGTCAAGGAGTTTGGCATCAAGGTGGTTGTTTTAGAACCTGGAGCGATCAATACTGGTTTTAACGCAGCAGTTGGTCAAAACTTCTCTCATGAATCTAAAAATGGAGCATATAGTCGTTTGGTGAACGCTTATATCAAAGCTATGGAGAACAACCCAGCACCAGGGTCTAAGCCAGAAGTCATCTCACGTACAGTTCTCAAAATCATCAATGCACGTAACCCTAAAACTCGCTATCTTGTTGGCCGTGGAGCCAAGCTCTTGGTAGGAATCCGTCGCATCTTTGGCGATAAATTCTTTGATCGCATGATGTTGATGACTTTCCGTTAATAGAATGGAGAAAGCTTATGCGTCTTAGTCTCAGTCAACAGTATATTGAAAATTTAAGCCTTATAGGTCTGGATCTAAAAATGATTCTGGAATTGGCTAATCTACCAGATAGCACCTGGAAAGAGGAAATGAATCTCTCGACTCTGGATTATTATCATCTCTTGACAGCTTTTGATCAGGTGGCCAATGATGAGCAAATCGTAGCCATGAGCCGTATCAAGGACATTCAAATGTTTATGCCTCCTTTTTTCGCGGCCCTATCCTCTAAAAATGGTCTCGCAGCCATAGAGCATTTTGCCAAATACAAGAAGATTACGGGTCCGATTGTCGTAAACATAGAAGTTTTTGATGATCTTGTCCGTGTGAGCTATCGTTATGATTATCCAGGGTTAGACCTGCCTCGCTTTGCAGTCCACAACGAACAGTTGTTGTTGCTTGATTTGATTCGGACGGGAACAGGCGAAGAGATTGTCCCGGTACACGTGGGAACTCCTTATTCTTATGAAGAAGCAAGCGCTAGTATTTTTGGATGCCAAGTGGAAGTAATGGAAGGGAATGAACTGGTCTTTAAAAAAGCTGACTTAGAGAAGCCTTTCCTCACGGCTAATAATGTCATGTTAGACTACCTAGAGCCTCAGCTCAAGGAACGCTTAGCAGAAGCAATGACCAGTGAAAGTTTCACAGGTATTGTCCAGCAAAAACTTTACCAGGCTATTCCAAGTGGTTTCTTTACCATTGAAGATATAGCAGCGTCATTAGGCATTAGCAGTCGCACCTTGCAACGAAACCTGACTGCAGAAGGAACCAAATTTAATCAAGAATTGCAAAATGTACAAAAGATTCTCGCCTTTGCTTATTTCAAAAATCCAGAAATGACAACAGAAGATGTCAGCTATCTGCTAGGTTATTCGGAAGTCTCCTCTTTCTCACGAGCCTTTAAAAAGTGGACAGGACAGACCATTTCAGAATATAGAAATCTGCATTACTGATAGAAAGAGCGCCTGAAGGGGCGTTTTTTCTATCGTTTTTTCAGTGTTATGAATACACAAAAAAAGCCTTGGTTATCAAGGCTTTTCCTGTTGTATTTAGATGCCCCCTGCAGGGCTCGAACCTGCGACCCATAGATTAAGAGTCTACTGCTCTACCAACTGAGCTAAGGAGGCAAAGAAAAAGCTGTATTGGTGCCGAAACTTCACGGTTTGTATTGAACCCGCGCAATTAAGCAGGTGGGCAACTCGCTCTAACTGAAGCTG
>CAJZDE010000198.1:0-3096 GCA_915063165.1 uncultured Streptococcus sp. | reverse complement strand
ACATTGACAAGATTACTTTTGGTCGTTATCAGGACAAGCCGATTTGGGAAGTTAAGTCAGGAAACCACTACTATCTGATAGATTTTGAAACTGGAGCGTTGATCCAATAAGGAGGGCATATGAAACTATCCAAACGTGTACTAGAAATGGAAGAAAGCGTCACTCTAGCCAGTGATGCAAGAGCCAAAGCATTAAAAGCTCAGGGAAAAGATGTTCTTTTCTTAACCTTGGGACAGCCTGATTTTCATACTCCTGAAAACATTCAGGATGCAGCGATAGAAGCGATTCGTGATGGACGTGCTTCCTTCTATACAGTTGCTTCAGGCTTACCAGAGTTAAAAGCGGCGGTTAATACCTATTTTGAACGCCACTATGGGTATTCTGTAGCGGCTAACGAGGTTACCTTTGCCACTGGTGCCAAGTTCTCTCTCTACACCTTCTTTATGGCTGTGGTCAATCCAGGTGATGAGGTCATCATCCCTACACCATACTGGGTCAGCTATGGAGATCAAGTCAAAATGGCAGAAGGAGTGCCAGTCTTTGTCCAGGCAAAGGAAGACAATCATTTTAAAGTAACAGTAGAGCAGCTAGAAGCAGCTCGAACAGACAAGACTAAGGTCTTGGTTCTCAATTCACCATCGAATCCGACCGGTATGATCTACTCTCCTGAGGAACTCTTGGCTATCGGAAATTGGGCGGTTGAACATGATGTCCTTATCCTAGCAGATGATATTTATGGTCGTTTGGTTTATAACGGGAACGATTTTGTTCCAATTTCTAGTCTGTCAGAAGCCATTCGCAAGCAAACCATCGTGATTAACGGTGTATCTAAGGCTTATGCCATGACTGGTTGGCGGGTAGGTTATGCTGTGGGAAATCCTGAAATTATCGCTGCTATGAGCAAATTGACAGGGCAAACAACCTCAAACCTGACTGCTGTATCACAATATGCTACCATTGAAGCCCTGACTGGACCACAAGACTCCGTCGAAACCATGCGCCAGGCATTTGAGGAACGTTTGAATACCATTTATCCTCTCTTGTGCCAAGTTCCAGGATTTGAAGTTGTCAAGCCCCAAGGAGCCTTCTATCTCTTCCCAAATGTTAAAAAAGCGATGGAGATGAAGGGTTATACTGATGTGACAGAGTTTACAACGGCTATTCTCGAAGAAGTCGGTCTTGCCTTGATTACAGGAGCTGGATTTGGAGCACCAGAAAATGTTCGTCTCAGCTATGCCACAGACTTGGATACTTTGGAAGAAGCTATTCACCGTTTGCATCAGTTTATGGAAAAATAAAACTTAGAATCTTCGCCTTTTTAGCGAAGATTTTTTGTAACGAAAATCTCGCGATTTTTCTCTAGTAGAACCTAGCTATCACAGTCTATTTATGGTAAAATAGTGGGTAATGATGTCTTCGGACAAGTTAAACGAAAAAAGGAAGATAGATTATGACAAAACGTGTAACAATTATCGATGTAAAAGACTACGTTGGTCAAGAAGTGACCATCGGAGCCTGGGTTGCCAACAAATCTGGAAAAGGGAAAATTGCCTTCTTGCAATTGCGTGATGGAACAGCCTTCTTCCAAGGTGTAGCCTTCAAACCAAACTTTATTGAAAAGTTTGGTGAAGAAGTGGGACTTGAGAAGTTTGATGTCATCAAACGCCTAAGCCAAGAAACTTCTGTTTATGTGACAGGGATTGTCAAAGAAGACGAACGTTCTAAGTTTGGTTATGAGTTGGATATTACAGACATCGAAGTGATCGGTGAATCTCAAGACTACCCAATCACACCAAAAGAACACGGAACAGACTTCTTGATGGACAACCGTCACTTGTGGCTTCGCTCTCGTAAGCAAGTGGCTGTGATGCAAATCCGTAACGCCATCATCTATGCAACTTATGAGTTTTTCGACAAGAACGGCTTCATGAAGTTTGATAGCCCTATTCTTTCAGGAAACGCAGCAGAAGATTCAACTGAACTTTTTGAAACAGACTACTTTGGAACCCCAGCCTACTTGAGTCAATCAGGTCAGCTTTACCTAGAAGCAGGGGCTATGGCTCTTGGTCGTGTCTTTGACTTTGGTCCAGTATTCCGTGCAGAAAAATCAAAAACACGCCGTCACTTGACTGAGTTCTGGATGATGGATGCGGAGTACTCCTACTTGACACACGATGAGTCACTTGACTTGCAAGAAGCTTATGTGAAAGCCCTTCTTCAAGGCGTTTTGGATCGTGCACCTCAAGCCTTGGAAACCTTGGAACGTGATACAGAGCTCTTGAAACGCTACATTGCAGAGCCATTCAAACGCATCACTTACGATCAAGCCATTGACCTTTTGCAAGAGCATGAAAATGATGAAGATGCTGACTACGAGCATCTTGAACATGGCGATGACTTTGGTTCACCACACGAAACATGGATTTCAAACCACTTTGGTGTACCAACATTTGTCATGAACTACCCAGCAGCTATTAAGGCCTTCTACATGAAACCAGTTCCTGGCAATCCAGAGCGCGTGCTTTGTGCAGACTTGCTTGCACCAGAAGGCTATGGAGAAATCATCGGTGGTTCAATGCGTGAGGAAGACTACGATGCCCTTGTCGCTAAGATGGAAGAACTTGGAATGGATCGTACAGAGTACGAATTCTACCTTGACCTTCGCAAATACGGTACTGTTCCACACGGTGGATTTGGTATCGGTATCGAGCGTATGGTAACTTTCGCAGCAGGTACAAAACACATCCGTGAAGCGATTCCATTCCCACGTATGTTGCACCGTATCAAACCATAAACTAGTAAAAAGAAGATATTTTCATCTTCTTTTTTCACTTTTATCTTGCCATCTATCAGTTTTTCTAGTATAATAGTTTATTGTGAGCAAACCTCACTTACCCCTTGCAAAGACTAGGGGTCATTAGACCAAAAGGAGGAACATATCAATGGCTAAATACGAAATTCTTTATATCATTCGTCCAAACATTGAAGAAGAAGCGAAAAACGCTTTGGTAGCACGTTTTGACTCTATCTTGACTGACAACGGTGCAACTGTTGTTGAATCAAAAGACTGGGAAAAACGTCGTCTTGCATACGAAA
>CAJZDE010000197.1:0-3098 GCA_915063165.1 uncultured Streptococcus sp. | reverse complement strand
TTTGCCCACTCAGCAGCCTATGCAAATCTAACACATGATAGCTTCATTTCAGGAGTTGTAGAGATGAAGTTAGGTCGTTCCAATGAGTTAGTCTTACTTGAAGGTATTTTGGCCAATATCTTTGTAAACATTGCCATTCTTTCATTTGTTTTGGTGAAAGACGGTGGCGCCAAACTTTGGCTTGTCTTATCAGCAATTTACATGTTTGTATTCTTAACAAACGAACACATTGCTGCGAACTTTGCTTCTTTTGCGATTGTTAAGTTTAGTGTTGCAGCAGATTCAATTGCTAACTTTGACATACCTAATATTCTTCGTCACTGGGGTGTAACCTTTGTCGGAAACTTTATCGGAGGAGGTCTCTTGATGGGCTTGCCATACGCTTTCCTCAACAAAAACGAAGATACTTATGTAGATTAAAAAACGGGCACGAGTGAATCGTGCTTTTTTGTTTGATGTGTAAGACTAGTCATAGTTGTTCCTTATATCAAAATATAGAAAAACGGTATTGGAAAAGACTAGCCCAAGATGATACAATATCCCTAATGAAGCTATTTGGAGGTCGTCATATGACTCGTGATTTTAAATTTGAAACTCTACAATTACATGCTGGGCAAGTAGTTGATCCAGCAACTAAGTCTCGTGCAGTACCGATTTATCAAACAACATCCTTCGTTTTTGATGACACGCAAGAAGGTGCCGATCTGTTTGCCTTGAGAAAACCAGGGAATATCTATACTCGTATTACCAACCCTACAACAGCAGCCTTTGAGGAAAGAATCGCTGCTCTTGAAGGTGGTGTTGGAGCACTAGCGACAGCATCAGGGATGGCTGCTGTAACCTACACTATTTTGGCGCTTGCTCACGCAGGTGACCATGTGGTGGCAGCGTCAACTATTTACGGAGGGACCTTCAACCTCTTGAAAGAAACCCTTCCTCGTTATGGGATCACAACAACCTTTGTAGATGTGGATAATTTAGAGGAAGTGGAAGCAGCTATCAATGACAATACCAAGCTTGTCTTGATTGAAACCTTGGGGAATCCCTTGATTAACATTCCTGACTTGGAAAAATTGGCAGAGATTGCGCATAAACACCAGATTCCTCTCGTTTCGGACAATACTTTTGCCACACCATATTTGATTAACGTCTTCTCTCACGGTGTAGATATTGCCATTCACTCAGCAACTAAGTTTATCGGTGGGCATGGTACGACTATTGGAGGAGTGATTGTCGATAGTGGTCGTTTTGACTGGGCAGCTTCAGGGAAATTCCCTCAATTTGTTGAGGAAGACCCAAGTTACCACAACTTGAGCTATACTCGTGATGTGGGTGCAGCAGCCTTTATTATCGCTGTTCGTGTTCAATTGCTCCGTGATACAGGTGCTGCCTTGTCACCATTTAATGCCTTTCTCTTGCTCCAAGGGCTTGAAACTCTCTCTCTTCGTGTTGAACGTCACGTGCAAAATGCAGAGAAAATTGTTGATTTCCTTGTCAATCATCCTAAGGTAGAGAAGGTAAATTATCCAAAACTTGCTGACAGTCCTTACCGTGCCTTGGCTGAGAAATATTTGCCAAAAGGTGTGGGTTCAATCTTTACCTTCCATGTTAAAGGCGGAGAGGCAGAAGCTCGCAAGGTAATTGATAATTTGGAAATCTTCTCTGACCTTGCAAACGTGGCAGATGCCAAATCTCTTGTTGTCCATCCTGCGACAACCACTCACGGTCAGTTGTCAGAAAAAGATCTAGAAGCAGCAGGTGTCACACCAAACCAAATCCGCTTGTCGATCGGTCTTGAAAATGTAGAGGATTTGATTGAAGATTTGCGCTTAGCCTTGGAAAAAATTTAAAGTAACAGATATAAACAGTGGGTTTCGACTCACTGTTTTTGATTTTCCCTCAGGCATGATATAATGGTTACAGAAGTCTAGAAAGAGGAAAGTTATGAACGAAATCAAATGTCCCAACTGTGGGGAAGTCTTTACAGTAAATGAGAGTCAGTATGCCGAACTCTTATCCCAAGTGAGAACGGCAGAGTTTGATAAGGAATTGCACGATCGCATGAAGCAGGAGCTGGCCTTGGCTGAGCAGAAGGCTATGAATGAACAACAGACTAAACTGGCTCAGAAGGATCAAGAAATCGCTCAACTGCAGAGTCAAATCCAAAACTTTGATACAGAGAAGGAATTGGCCAAGAAAGAAGTTGAACAGACAAGTCATGAGGCCTTATTGGCTAAGGACAAGGAAGTGCAGGCCTTGGAAAGCCAATTGGCCACCTTGCGTTTGGAGCATGAAAATCAACTGCAAAAGACCCTTTCTGACTTAGAAAAAGAACGCGATCAGGTCAAAAATCAGCTCCTCTTGCAAGAAAAGGAAAATGAGTTATCTTTGGCTTCTGTTAAGCAAAATTACGAAGCCCAGCTTAAGGCTGCTAGTGAACAAGTCGAATTTTACAAGAATTTCAAAGCCCAACAATCCACAAAAGCAATCGGGGAAAGCCTGGAACAGTATGCAGAGAGTGAGTTTAACAAGGTTCGTAGTTTTGCCTTTCCAAATGCCTACTTTGAGAAAGATAACAAGGTCTCTGCGCGTGGGTCTAAAGGGGACTTTATCTTTCGAGAACGTGATGAAAATGGAGTGGAAATTATTTCCATCATGTTTGAGATGAAAAATGAAGCAGATGGAACGGAGAAGAAGCACAAGAACGCGGATTTCTATAAGGAATTGGATAAGGACCGTCGGGAAAAGAACTGTGAATATGCCGTTTTGGTGACCATGCTTGAGGCCGATAATGACTACTTTAACACAGGGATTGTTGACGTCAGCCACGAGTATGAAAAGATGTATGTGGTTCGTCCCCAGTTCTTTATCCAGCTGATTGGTCTCTTGCGAAATGCGGCGCTTAATTCCCTAAAATACAAACAAGAGTTGGCCTCGGTTCGAGAGCAAAATATCGATATTACACATTTTGAGGAAGATTTGGATGCCTTTAAAGTAGCTTTTGCCAAGAACTACAATTCAGCTTCAACTAACTTTGGTAAAGCAATCGATGAAATCGATAAAGCCATTAAGCGTATGGAAGAGGTTAAGAAATTCCT
>CAJZDE010000196.1:0-3108 GCA_915063165.1 uncultured Streptococcus sp. | reverse complement strand
TATTTGATAAAACTCGCTTCGCTCGTACTAGTTTTATCAAATATATAGTACTAGCAAACTGGTTCACTATAGAAATATTTAACCAACAAGTAAACTTGCTTTTAGACTTTAGGAGGTCTTATGAAATTATTAGAAGAGCGCATCCTCGAGGATGGGCATATCTTGGGGGACAACATCCTCAAGGTGGATTCCTTTTTAACCCACCAGGTTGACTATCGTTTGATGCGGGAGATTAGTAAGGTATTTGCGGAAAAATTCGCAACTGCTGGCATTACCAAGGTTGTAACGATTGAAGCTTCAGGGATCGCCCCAGCTGTTTTTACAGCTGCAGCCTTGAATGTTCCCATGATTTTCGCAAAGAAAGCTAAAAACATCACCATGAACGAAGGCATCTTAACTGCTGAGGTTTACTCCTTTACCAAGCAGGTGACTAGTACGGTTTCCATCGCTGGAAAATTCCTCTCACCTGAGGACAAGGTCTTGATTATCGATGATTTCCTAGCAAATGGACAAGCTGCCAAAGGCTTGATCCAAATCATCGAACAAGCTGGAGCAAAAGTTGAAGCGATTGGTATCGTGATTGAAAAATCTTTCCAAGATGGTCGTGATTTGCTTGAAAAAGCAGGCTATCCAGTCCTATCACTGGCTCGCTTGGATCGTTTCGAAAATGGTCAGGTCGTATTTAAGGAGGCAGATCTCTAATGCAAAAACAAGAAAAACACTCACAAGCAGCCGTTCTTGGCTTGCAACACTTACTAGCCATGTACTCAGGTTCTATCCTGGTTCCTATCATGATTGCGACAGCTCTTGGCTATTCAGCTGAGCAGTTGACCTATCTAATCTCCACAGATATCTTCATGTGTGGGGTGGCGACCTTCCTCCAACTCCAACTCAACAAATACTTTGGGATTGGACTACCAGTCGTTCTCGGAGTTGCCTTCCAATCCGTCGCTCCTTTAATTATGATTGGGCAAAGTCACGGTAGCGGAGCTATGTTTGGTGCCCTTATCGTTTCAGGGATTTATGTAGTTCTGATTTCAGGCATTTTCTCAAAAGTTGCCAATCTTTTCCCATCTATCGTAACGGGCTCTGTCATTACCACGATTGGTTTAACCTTGATTCCTGTCGCTATTGGAAATATGGGAAATAACGTTCCAGAGCCAACTGGTCAAAGTCTCTTGCTTGCTGCTATCACTGTTCTGATCATCCTCTTGATTAACATCTTTACCAAAGGATTTATCAAGTCTATCTCTATTTTGATTGGTCTGGTTGTCGGAACCGCCATTGCTGCTACCATGGGCTTGGTAGATTTCTCCCCTGTTGCAGCAGCACCGCTTGTCCATGTCCCAACTCCACTCTACTTTGGAATGCCAACCTTTGAAATCTCATCTATTGTCATGATGTGTATCATCGCAACGGTGTCTATGGTTGAGTCGACTGGTGTTTACCTAGCCTTGTCTGATATCACCAATGACCCAATCGACAGCACGCGCCTTCGCAACGGTTATCGTGCAGAAGGTCTGGCCGTACTTCTCGGAGGAATTTTTAACACCTTCCCTTATACAGGATTTTCACAAAACGTTGGTTTGGTTAAATTGTCAGGTATCAAGACCCGCCTGCCAATCTATTATGCAGCTGGTTTCCTAGTCCTCCTTGGACTCCTACCTAAGTTTGGTGCGCTCGCCCAAATCATTCCGAGTCCTGTCCTTGGAGGGGCCATGCTGGTAATGTTTGGTTTTGTTTCCCTTCAAGGGATGCAAATCCTCGCTCGCGTTGATTTTGCTAACAATGAGCACAACTTCCTTATCGCAGCTGTCTCAATCGCTGCAGGTGTCGGACTCAACAATAGCAATCTCTTCGTCAGCATGCCGACAGCTTTCCAAATGTTCTTATCAAACGGAATCGTCGTAGCCAGCTTACTGGCCATTGTCCTCAATGCCGTATTAAACCGGAAGAAGAAATAAGAAAAAGAGGTGTGAGCCTCTTTTTTGTTTATAGCAAATGAACAATTATAGTAAAAATAAATCCGCTAAAAATCCTTCTCTTAACATCTCTAAATTAAATACATTCGTAATGTGACTAAATGCTTCTGCCAGTGGTAAGTGTGCTGTTTTCCATCCTTGACCATCAGTAACCCAAACAAATTCAACATCGTCATTTGAGGTAATAACAAATTGACTAAGTTCAGTAAACTCTCCAGCCACCGCTTTTAATTTACTTCCTCCTCCGCCATAGTAATTCGTTTCAATCAACCAAACTTTATGTTTTTCTCGGGAATAAACTGCAACATCAAATCTTCTCTCAGACTTATCAACAGGTACTTTAATTCCCCACTTATCCTTAATAAATTGGGCTGTAGCTTGAGATTTCCATTCCAATTTTTGTTCCTGAGAAATTTTTGCTACATGTCTCTCTAAAATCCCCTCCATGGTTGTTCCACTTCGGTTTTTTCGTGCATTGCTATCTAATCCAGTCTCTACTCCATAAACATAATCAACTAATGAACGATTAGCATGTTGTTGTAAAAAAATTAATAAACCAGATTGCTCAATAAATTTCATGTAATCATCTATTCTACTAGCGTCTATCGTTTTGAAATCCAATTGCTCAAAAGACATATTATCGTTTTCATCTATTGTTAAAACATCCAAAACTTTATCTCGACTAGCAATTAGGCTAGGAATAGCTTTTAACAAATTAGGTTGTTTAGTGAATAAACGTAGAGCTTCTGAATAAATATCATCTTTACCAATTAAGTAGTTCAAAGTATTCAACTCTAGTTCATACTTCTTTGTCTCACGATCAACTTTCTTCCAGTTTACATAATAATTGGGAGTTCTGTTGGTTATTGAAAGTGTATTTAAAAAAATCTTCAATCTATCCTCTGATGATGAGGAAATATAAGTATTGAAATTCATAATTTCCCTTCTTGCTAATTAAAACAACCCAAAAAATGACATGTCGTATTCATCAAGCATAATTTTGATACCGTCCCCTCGTAACATTTCAAAAGTATCTCGATATTTATCTTGTCCAAAGAAACTTCTATTTCCAACAAATATGAATTGCACAGAAAATGGTTCTCCCTCTTGCACACTATCTAACAAA
>CAJZDE010000195.1:0-3141 GCA_915063165.1 uncultured Streptococcus sp. | reverse complement strand
TGATTTCGTAACGATTTTGGTGGATGCTCGCCTACCTTTATCTAGTCAAAATCCTATGTTAACCAAGATTGTGGGTGATAAACCGAAGCTCTTGATTTTAAATAAAGCGGACTTAGCAGATCCGGCAATGACCAAAGAATGGCGTCAGTATTTTGAGTCACAGGGAATTCAAACTCTGGCTATCAACTCCAAAGAGCAAGTGACTGTAAAAGTTGTGACTGATGCTGCTAAAAAGCTCATGGCTGATAAGATTGCACGCCAGAAAGAACGCGGTATCAAGATCGAAACCTTGCGAACCATGATTATCGGAATTCCAAATGCCGGTAAGTCAACTCTCATGAACCGTTTGGCTGGGAAAAAGATTGCGGTTGTCGGCAATAAACCAGGTGTTACCAAGGGGCAACAATGGCTTAAAACCAATAAAGATTTGGAAATCCTAGACACACCAGGGATTCTCTGGCCTAAATTTGAAGACGAAACTGTTGCTTTGAAACTAGCCTTGACTGGAGCAATTAAAGATCAACTACTCCCAATGGATGAAGTGACCATTTTTGGTCTCAATTATTTCAAAAAACATTATCCAGAAAAGCTAGCTGAACGCTTCAAACAAATGAAGGTAGAAGAAGAAGCGCCTGTTATTATTATGGATATGACCCGTGCCCTTGGATTCCGAGACGACTACGACCGCTTTTACAGCCTCTTCGTCAAGGAAGTCCGTGATGGAAAACTCGGTAACTACACCTTAGATACATTGGACGACATCGATGACGACGATTAAAGAAATTAAAGAACTTCTTGCTACTGTCAAAGACTTAGACAATCCCCTTTTTCTTGAACTGGAAAAGGATCCTCGTTCTGGAGTTCAAAAGGAAATCAACAAGCGTAAAAAAGCCATTCAGGCTGAACTGGATGAAGACCTTCGCCTGGAAGCTATGCTTTCTTATGAAAAAGAACTTTATAAACAAGGAATGACCCTAATTGCAGGTGTTGATGAGGTCGGCCGCGGTCCTCTTGCTGGACCTGTAGTCGCTGCAGCGGTAATCTTACCAAAAAATTGTAAAATCAGAGGTCTCAACGATAGCAAAAAAATCCCAAAAAAGAAACATTTGGATATTTATCAAGCCGTTCAAGACCAAGCATTATCAATCGGGATTGGTATCATGGATAATCAAGTCATTGACCAAGTCAATATCTATGAAGCAACCAAACTAGCCATGAAAGAAGCGATCTCCCAGCTCAGTCCGCAACCTGAGCACCTCTTGATAGATGCTATGAAACTGGAGTTACCAATTTCACAAACCTCCATTATCAAAGGAGATGCTAACTCCCTCTCGATCGCAGCTGCATCTATAGTGGCCAAGGTGACACGGGATGAATTGATGAAGGAATATGACAACCAATATCCCGGCTATGATTTTACAGCTAATGCAGGTTATGGAACAGCTAAACACCTAGAAGGACTGGAAAAATTAGGTGTCACCCCAATTCACCGAACCAGTTTTGAACCAGTCAAAACACTAGTTTCAACTAAGAAAGACAAGTAAGAGGAAATGATTATGGAGGAACAATCAGAAACACTCCGTTCCAAGAAAGAATTTGCCTTTGCCTCAAGCACCATATTATCCCAAGTTGGACGAGGAATCATTGTTGGTCTCGTCGTCGGGCTAATCGTCGGATCCTTTCGTTTCTTAATCGAAAAGGGCTTCCACCTGATACAAGGACTCTATCAAGATCAAGTGCACCTAGTGCGCAATCTTTTTATCATTGGTCTATTTTATGTATTCGTTTGCTGGCTTAGTGCGAAACTAACTCGGTCGGAAAAAGATATCAAGGGTTCAGGAATTCCTCAAGTCGAAGCCGAACTAAAGGGACTCATGACTCTTAACTGGTGGAGTGTCCTCTGGAAGAAATATGTATTAGGTATTCTTGCTATTGCCAGTGGCCTTATGCTAGGTCGAGAAGGACCAAGTATTCAACTTGGAGCAGTTGGTGGTAAAGGCATCGCCAAGTGGCTCAAATCTAGCCCAGTAGAGGAACGCTCCCTGATTGCCAGTGGAGCTGCTGCAGGTTTAGCCGCTGCCTTTAATGCACCAATTGCAGGTCTCCTCTTTGTTGTAGAAGAAGTCTATCACCATTTTTCCCGCTTTTTCTGGGTCTCAACTCTAGCAGCCAGTCTCGTAGCAAACTTTGTTTCTCTGCTCATATTTGGCCTAACACCCGTACTGGATATGCCAGACAACATTCCTCTCATGACCCTAGACCAGTATTGGATTTACCTCTTTATGGGAGTTTTTCTCGGGCTTTCTGGTTTTCTTTATGAGAAAGCTGTACTCAATGTTGGTCGAATTTATGACTGGATTGGTCAAAAAATCCATTTGGATAGAGCTTATTATCCAATCCTAGCCTTTATCCTTATCATACCAGTCGGGATTTTCTTGCCACAAATCCTTGGTGGTGGAAATCAGCTGGTTCTTTCCTTGACTGAGCAAAATTCTAGTTTCCAAGTTCTATTAGCTTACTTTTTGATTCGCTTTGTTTGGAGCATGATTAGCTATGGAAGTGGCCTCCCAGGAGGAATTTTCCTACCCATTCTGGCGCTTGGTTCCTTGCTTGGTGCCCTAGTCGGTGTCATTTGTGTGAATATTGGACTTGTCAGTCAGGAGCAATTCCCTATATTTGTCATTCTGGGAATGAGTGGCTACTTTGGGGCAATTTCCAAGGCTCCCTTAACTGCCATGATCCTCGTAACTGAGATGGTTGGAGATATTCGCAACCTCATGCCACTGGGCTTAGTGACCTTAGTCGCTTACATCGTCATGGATCTGCTCAAGGGAGCACCAGTCTATGAGGCCATGCTAGAAAAAATGCTACCAGAAGAAGCAACAGACGAAGGAGAAGTCACCCTCATAGAAATCCCTGTGTCTGACAAAATTGCTGGAAAACAGGTTCACGAACTCAACTTGCCACATAACGTACTCATTACCACCCAAGTCCATAATGGCAAAAGCCAAACAGTTAATGGCTCAACTAGAATGTATCTGGGTGATATGATTCACCTGGTGATTCCAAAAAGTGAAATTGGAAAAGTCAAAGATTTGTTGCTGTAAGTTCTTTTTACATAATTTATTTTACGTAAAATAT
>CAJZDE010000194.1:0-3141 GCA_915063165.1 uncultured Streptococcus sp. | reverse complement strand
CTGGGATGCTAGACCAGTTTTCCTCGGTGAGGATGTGGGATTGTTCAGAGTCACTTGCTGTGGCAGTTTCAGAGAAGGCTTGTTTACTTTCTTCAATATTAGTTTCAATTAAATCACTGAAACGCTCAATCAGATAGGTCTTGCGGGCAGTCCCGATATGCTTGACTGCATAGTCAAAGGCCTGTAATTCACCAAGAAGGATGAGCTTGCTCTTGACCCGTGTAATGGCTGTGTAGATGAGATTTCGCTCCAGCATGCGCTTGCTAGCACTGGTGATGGGCAGGATGACAACAGGAAACTCACTTCCCTGAGACTTATGGATACTCATGGCATAGGCTAGTCGAATCTTGTACCATTCGTTGCGTGGATAGATGACCTCATTGCCATCAAAATCAATGACAATCTCGTCTTGTTTGGACTCGGTGTATTTTCCAGGAATCAGGTCTGTGATGTAGCCTAGGTCTCCGTTAAAGACATTGACTTCAGCGTCGTTGACTAGGTGAATGACCTTGTCCCCTGTTCGATAGTGACACTGAGTTGCTTCAAAGCTAACTTGCCCCTTTTGCTGAGGATTGAGCAGGTCTTGCATGAGTTGGTTGATGGCGTCAATACCAGCAGTTCCTCGATACATAGGCGCTAGCACCTGAATATCGCGAGCCGGAATGCCACTTCTGAGGGCAGCGCCGAGGATTTTCTCAATGGTAGCTGGGATATGGCCGCTAGCGATTTCAAAGTAGGAACGGTCAGCTTTTTTCTGGGTAAAGTCGGCTGGCAAGATGCCTTGTCGAATCTGACTCGCCAAGGTAACGATAGTTGATTCTTCGCTCTGACGGTAAATCCGTTCCAAACGCGTCTGCGGAATCAGGGGTATCTGGAGCAGGTCAGCAAGGACTTGTCCGGGACTAACAGAAGGTAGCTGGTCGCTATCGCCCACGATGAGGATTTTGCTGTTAGAAGAGATATTGGAGAAGAGTTGGTTAGCTAGCCAAGTGTCCACCATAGAAAACTCATCCACGATGATAAAGTCGGCATCCAGATAATCTTCTAGATGACTGGTATCATCGTCTCCCGTCATCCCCAAATGACGGTGTATGGTCGCGCTAGGCAAACCCGTCAATTCATTCATGCGCCGAGCCGCTCGACCAGTTGGCGCAGCAAGAAGAATCGGCAGGTTGCTTTTCTTCCTGAGATCAAGCCCTTCTAAAAGGGCATGAACAGCGATAATCCCATTGATAACAGTCGTCTTACCAGTACCAGGTCCACCTGTTAGGATAAAGACCTTGTTCTGGATAGCGTCACAGATAGCCTGCTTTTGAATGTCATCGTACTGGATACCAAGCTCTTCCTCAACACTGGCGATATGCTTGTGAATGGTTTCTAGATCCTGGCTTTTCTGCTTTCCTTTTTCGAGGATACGAACCAAGTGACTGCGAATGCCTTCTTCAGCGAAAAAGAGGCTGTTATCAAAGATTTTAGTATCAATCTGCTGAACCTTGTCTTCTTCAATCAGATGGGAGAGTTCCTGAGCGACTTGGCTTGGATCCAGTTCCACAGGACGGGAAGACTCGAGGAGAGTCAGGGTTTGTTCCAGCAAATCTCGGGCTTCCATATAGGTATCGCCCGTATCCATACATCCCTGAAAAAGACTATGAACAAGACCAGCACGGAAGCGTTCAGGAGCTTGACTTTCGATGCCTAGTTCGGCAGCCAATTGGTCAGCAATGGTAAAGCCCAAACCCTTGATATCCTCAACTAGTTGGTAGGGGTAGTTTTCGACAATATCCAGGGTTTCTTCCTTGTAAAAGTCTTGAATCTGAAAGGCCAGTTTATTGGGAATGCCGTAGTTAGCTAGTTTTGCCAAGACCATTTCTGTCCCATAGTTGAGACGGAGGGTGGAAACAAAAGCCTCACGGTTTTTGGCAGAGAGTCCTGAGATGCCTTCTAGCTTTTCAGGATGTTCCAGAATTTCGTCAATGGTATTTTCACCATAGCTATCAACGATTTTTTGGGCCGTTTTGAGACCAATCCCCTTGAAATGGCTACTAGAAAAGTATTTGACTAGTCCATTCTTAGTTGGTTTTGCGCGTTCATAACGGCTGATCTGAAGCTGTTCCCCATACTTGGAGTGCTGAACGATTTGCCCCCAAAAAGTGTAGTCTTCCCCTTCGATCACGTCCGCCATGGTTCCTGTAACGATGATTTCAAAATCGTCAAAGTCCTCTGCGTCCGTATCTTCGATATCCAGGAGGAGAATGCGATAAAAATTACTGGGATTTTCAAAAATAATGCGTTCAATGGTGCCTGAAAAATAAACTTCCATAGGTTTCCTTTACATGAGTTCGTGAGAGTCGTACCCTTAGTTTCTTTCAACAAACTAGGAGACTAAAAGTCCTTCTTCTCGCAATAGAAAAAGAGACTGAGATTTAGCATTCTCGGCCTCTTCCTTATCTTAAAAAGTTCCGATACGGTTAAGTGGCCAGAAACGGAATTTTGCTTCGCCTTTGATATCGCTGGCCTTGAAGGTACCAACGTGGCGGCTGTCGCTAGAGACTAGACGATCGTCACCAAGGAGAAGGTACTCGCCTTGAGGGACAGTAAAGCTGAAGCTGGTGTTGGAATTGACATCAACTGTAAAAGCCTGTGCCTTTTGAGCAAGTTCTCTAAAGTAAACTCCCTTATTGCCTTCAAATCCTTTGCCAGTATAGGTGTTTTGCAACTTTTCTGTTTTGAACAAGTTGAGGTACTCAGCTAGGTAAGGTTCATTCGTTTCTTCACCGTTGATAAAGAGTTTGTCATTTTCGTAGCGGATGGTATCACCAGGCATACCGATAACCCTTTTGACAATGTCTTTATTTCCGTCTTCCTCATGCGCAACCACGATGTCGAAGCGGTCAATTGGGAGATGTTTAACAACGAAGAGAACTTCTCCGTCGGCTAGGGTAGGGTCCATAGAGTGTCCTTCCACACGGACATTACTCCAAAGGAAAATGCGGCTAAGGCCTACCAGTGCGATAATCAGGAAGAAAACTCCCCATTCTTTTATAAATGATTTTAAATAGTTCATGGTTTACCTCTGTAGAAGTTTTTTTGCTTTTTCAGTGTTTTTAAAATGCAGTTTGGCACAGAAATGAAGTCCCTTCA
>CAJZDE010000193.1:0-3162 GCA_915063165.1 uncultured Streptococcus sp. | reverse complement strand
AACAAAAAAGAGCCTGAAATTCATTTTCAGGACTCTGCATTTTATTTAATTTTTTCCTCTTCGTAGTCGCCATTACTACATACAACCTGCTTACCACCACCACGGACTTTTTTCTCCACAAGGAAGTGTCCGCATTTTGGACAGTCACGGCCAATTGGTTTGTCCCAGGAAGTAAATTCACATTCTGGGTAACGATTGCAACCATAGAAGATACGATTGCGCTTGGTTTTGCGTTCGATGATTTGTCCTTGATGACAGCTTGGACACTCGACACCAATCTCTTTGACAATCGCTTGTGTATGACGGCAATCTGGAAAATTGCTACAAGCATAGAATTTACCAAAACGACCGAGCTTAATCACCATCGGACTGCCACAAACCTCACAGTCAAATCCAGCTGGCTCATCCTTGATCTGGATTTTTTCCATTTCGGATTCAGCCTTGGCTACCTCTTTAGAGAATGGTTTGTAAAAGGCGTCAATAACCCGTTGCCACTGCTCTTTTCCAACCTCGACATCATCCAGTTTTCCTTCCATTTCAGCTGTAAAGGTCACATTTACGATGTCTGGGAAATATTCAACGATGAGCTTGTTAACAATTTCTCCTAATTCTGTTGGTTCAAAGCGTTTGGCTGCCAGACGAACATAATAGCGTTTCTGGATGGTTTCAATGGTCGGAGCATAAGTTGAAGGACGACCAACACCATTTTCTTCCAAGGTCTTGATAAGAGTCGCTTCCGAATAGCGAGCAGGCGGTTGGGTGAAATGTTGTTCTGGCTTGCTATTAACTTGCTTAACCATATCTCCAACAGCCATATCTGGCAACATCTTGTTCTTGTCAGAGTCGTTGTAAATTGCTAAATAACCATCAAACTTAACTTGGCTACCATTTGCTGCGAACTGAACTCCATTTTGAGAGAGCTTGACAGCCATGGTATCAAAGATTGCTCCTGTCATCTGGCTCGCTACAAAACGGTTCCAGATAAGGGTATAGAGCTTAAGCTGGTCTTTGTCCAAGTACTTAGTGATGCTTTCAGGTGTGTTAAAGACACTTGAAGGACGAATGGCTTCGTGGGCATCTTGAGCACCTGAGGCATTCTTGACCTTGCTACCATGCTTAGAATACTTGCTACCAAAACGGTCATTGATGTAGCTTGCCGCTTCATTCTGCGCCACAGGACTGATACGAGTTGAGTCTGTACGCATATAGGTAATCAAACCTTGCACACCTGATCCGATATTGATCCCTTCATAAAGCTGTTGGGCCACCATCATGGTCTTACGAGTACGGAAATTGATTTTGTTAGCCGCATCCATCTGCATGGTTGAAGTCGTATAGGGTAGGGGCGCATTGCGTTTGCGCTCTTTCTTATCTACCTGATCTACTGTGAAATCTTTGCTAGTCAAATGGGACAAGACTTCTCTGACTTCTTCGTTGGTGGTCAATTTCATCTTTTTGCCATTCATACCATAGAAAGAAGCTTGAAATTGTTTGGTTCCCTTCTTAAAGACACCATCAATTGTCCAGTATTCTTCTGGTTGGAAGGCATTGATTTCATTTTCACGGTCAATGATGAGCTTAAGGGCAACCGACTGCACGCGTCCTGCTGATAAGCCCTTCTTGACCTTTTTCCACAAAATTGGCGAAATCGAATAGCCTACCAAGCGGTCTAAGACACGACGAGCTTGTTGGGCGTCGACTAAGTCCATATCAATCTTGCGCGGTTCTTTAAAGGCATTTTTAACAGCGTCCTTAGTAATTTCATTAAAGACTACACGGTTGGCATCATTTTCATCCAAGTTGAGAATGTGAGCCAAATGCCAGGAAATCGCTTCTCCTTCACGGTCCGGGTCACTCGCCAGAAAGACTTTATTGGCCTTTTTAGCTTCTTTTTTTAAGTCATTGATGAGAGGACCTTTTCCTCGGATATTGATATACTGTGGTTCATAGTTATTTTCAATGTCGACTGACATACTGGATTTTTTCAAATCACGGATATGCCCGACACTGGCTAGAACCTTGTAGTTTCTGCCTAGGTATTTCTCAATCGTTTTCGCTTTAGCAGGCGACTCCACGATGACTAGATTTTTCTTAACTGTTGATTTTTTCTTCTTTGTTGCCGTAGCCACACTATCACACCTTTTCAAAGTAATAAACTTTATAAAGTGTAAACCATTTTTCTATAGCTGTCAAGACCTAAGTCCTATATATAGAAGAAAAGTTTATCTGTGTGAACAAATTTCTCCTTAAAATTCAAACTCAGCTAGCACATCTTGCCCGCTGGAAATCAGTTTTGCTCCCTCTTGGATCAGGTGGTGACAGCCATCTGAATGGCCATCTAAAATATTTCCTGGAATGGCAAAAACATCACGCCCTTCCTCCATAGCACGCTCACAGGTGATGAGACTCCCTGAACGCATTCTTGCCTCTGCTACAATAACGCCACGGCACAGTCCAGCAATGATGCGATTACGAGCTGGAAAGTGAAATTTCAAGGGTTCTTCACCAGGTCCATACTCGCTAAGTACCAAATGGTGATTGCCAATGTGTTCCTGCAAACGTTTATTGGCGCGGGGATAGAAAACATCCAATCCTGTTCCAATGACAGCAATTGTTCTTCCTCCATTCTGGAGTGCAGCCATATGGGCAGCCGTATCAATCCCTTTGGCCAAACCACTGACCACGATTAACTCGTTTTCCAAACCTTGAATGACTTTCTGAACCGATTTTGCTCCCTGACTAGAACATGAACGACTCCCTACAACAGCAACCTTTGGAAATTTCAACAGGTCTAGATTTCCTTTATAAAACAAGAGCGCTGGAGCATCATAAATCTCACTCAGATCCCAAGGATAACAGTCATCAAGAATCGAGAAAGATGGAAATTTCTGAAACTCCTTCTCCAACTGTGCATCATCTATCTGGAAATAGCGTTCCATAAAGACAGCAGGATTACGACACCCAGATATTTCTGCAATATCACCTAGCAAGAGCTCCTGATCTACAGTCTCATCGTATTCAAGAACTGTTAAAATTTGTTGATTGCTCAGCCCAGCTTTTCTCAATTTGTAAATCTCATAGTTTGTGATCTTCATATACAACTCCATTTCTTTTTCTACTCATCTATCTATTCGTAAAAAACATAAAAAGAAGACCAAGGAT
>CAJZDE010000192.1:0-3171 GCA_915063165.1 uncultured Streptococcus sp. | reverse complement strand
TGGCCACCGTTTTATGTTTTCATAAAAAACTCAAGAGTAGTATCAGTTTAGGCTTTCTATGCGTTTCCAGCAACCACGCACTCTCTAGTAGAAAGGGGCTAAGTGACTTGTCTCTATGCATTATTATAGCATGATTGCGAGAATTTTCAAGGTTTTTGTATAATTTTTTTGTTTTTCTCTCGCTGGAAGAGATGCTTGATACCCATACCAGAAACCAAGCCAAGTAGGGCAAAGAGTTCATAGGCTAGGAAGTAAAGCAGGATGAACTCGCCAAAGGTGATGATGGTAAAGCAATAGAGCAGTCCAATTCCCAGAAACCACCAAAGCGAGAAATGAAATCGATAGCTATAAAGTAGCGATCCGATAAAGGTTACCAGAGGTGAAAAGAGGATGATGTTGTTAATGTACAGTCCCTTCAGTGTATATGGGTCAGTGATGAGTAGTAAGAATAGCTCATAGAGGGGCCAGTAAAAGAAGAAAATGACAAGGTAGTATGGGGTATACTTAAGATATTTTTTCATGGCAATATTCCTCCAATCCTTGCTAAAAGAATGATACTGAAAAATATCTTGCTATAAATGGAGGTTTTCTTTACTTATATTATAGCAAGAAAGGAGTGATTTTCCAAGTTTTCTAGGAGAGCAGAAACGACTCTATTTTATGGCATTTCTGCTATAATACTAACTGAAGAAGTAAGAGGAAATGAGGAGAAAGAATGACTAAAATAGCAGTTCTTTCAGATATACATGGAAATACGACAGCCCTGGAAGCTGTTTTGGCTGATGCAAGAGAGGCAGATGTAGACGAGTATTGGCTTTTGGGAGATATTCTCATGCCAGGAACAGGGCGTAGAAGGATATTGGACCTCTTAGCTAGCTTGCCCATCACTGCAAGAGTACTTGGGAATTGGGAGAATAGTCTCTGGCGAGGCCTGCATCGCAAGTTAGATCCTGCAATAGCGAGTCATCGTTATCTCCTGCGCCAAAGTCAGTACATCTTAGAAGAAATCAGCCCTGAAGAAATCGAAGACCTCCACAATCAACCCATGCAAGTTCATCGTCAGTTTGGTGATTTAACGGTAGGAATCACTCACCATCTTCCTGATAAAAACTGGGGTAGGGAGTTGATTCATACGGGAAAACAAGAAGATTTTGATAGATTGGTGACGGAGCCACATGCTTCTATCGCAGTGTATGGCCATATCCACCAACAGTTTCTTCGTTACGGAAGTGACGGACAGTTGATTCTTAATCCGGGTTCGATTGGGCAACCCTTCTTTTTAGATGCGAAGTTGCGTAAGGACCTGCGTGCCCAGTATATGATCTTAGAGTTTGATGAATCTGGTTTGTCTGATGTTGATTTTCGTCGAGTGGATTATGATGTAGAAGCTGAATTGCAGTTGGCTAAAGATTTAAAGCTCCCCTATTTCCAGGTCTATTATGAAAGTTTGGTAAATGGGATTCACCACACTCATAACCAGGAACTTCTGTATGAGATTGCTCAAAAACAGGGACATGATATTGAGTTGGATGCATGGTTAGATAGTAGTAATGATTGACATGACATCAAAAAGGGGTATAATGGGTATGATAAGAGAGATGATGAGAATCTCAGGTGAAAGGGGAACAAAATGCAAATTTCAAGTCGATTTACCATTGCGACCCATATGCTAATTATCATTGCTATCAAGGGACAGGAAAGCAAGGTGACCAGTGATTTTCTCGCAGCTAGCGTTGGAGTTAATCCAGTCATTATCCGTAAGACTTTGTCGCAACTCAAAAAAGCAGGATTGATTTCAGTTGCTCGTGGGACGGGTGGTACCGAAATTATCAAAGACCTCCAAGATATTAGCCTTTTTGATGTTTATCAGGCAGTCGAATGTTTAGGAAAATCTGGTAAGCTCTTTAGTTTCCATGACAATCCCAATCCTAACTGTCCAGTAGGGGCTAATATTCATAAGGTCTTGGATCAGAAATTGCTGGATATCCAAGTAGCTATGGAAAATCAACTTCGTCAGATGAGTCTGGATCAGGTTGTGGCAGATGCAGAAGCAAGAATAGCAAAATAAGAGAACTAGGCTCCTCTTTTTCTATTGCTATAATTATGGTACAATGTAGTCATCAAAGGAGGAGACTATGTACTTTATCACAGGATTTTTTGTCCTACTTTTTCTCGTTTCGTTTTTAAGGGACAATCGTAGTCTCTGGAATCCAGCTCTCTTGCTTTTGTCTCTGCTTTTTTCTTATATGTCTATTGCCAATCTTTTTTACGAAGCTGGGCAGAAAGAAGTGCACATGGTTTTCTTTGCAGGGATTTTTCTCCTGCTGCCTCTTTTAGTTTTTCTAAGTGGTTTTTTCCTTATTTATAATGGATTTGTGTTATTGAAAAAAGAAGGAAAATCCAAGGCAAATTATTTGTCTCTAGGATTAGGCTGCGTGATTCTATTCTTTTTTTGTAATCATGGCGATTCGAGTGAGCGATACCAATGGCTTGTTCTACACCAATCATCTAGTGAATATTTTCTTTTTCTTTTTGATTTATTCGTATTTAATTTTTGGTTTTGCCTTTGCAGGATTTCTGCTTTATTCTATTCTGTATCTTTTTATTCCTAAGAAAAAATATTATGATTTTATTATCATTCATGGAGCAGGCTTATTGAATGGAGAAAAAGTGACCCCCTTACTCAAGAGTCGCATTGACAAGGCAGTAGAAGCTTATCGCCAGTCTCTCAACCCCAATGTTAAAATCATCGCAAGTGGTGGTCGAGGTGGGGATGAGAAGATTTCCGAGGCTCAGGCAATTTGTAATTATTTGTTGGAAGAGACGGATGTTCCGAGAGAAGCGATGCTCCTAGAGGAAGACTCAACGACGACCTATGAGAATCTTCTCTTCTCAAAAGAAATGGGAGAAAAGCTGGTGGCCAGTCCACGTTTTCTCTTTGTAACCAATGATTACCATGTTTTTCGTACTAGTACCTATGCTCGCCGTATTGGGATGAAGGGGGATGGCCTTGGTTGTCGTACAGCCGCCTACTATATTCCATCGGCCTTTATTAGAGAATATATTGCTCTATGTGTGAAGATGAAATGGCTTTTTATCACCCTCTATGTTTTGTTGATTTTAGCTCTGATTTTCTCTTATAGAGGTGTTCTATGGTAATCAGAAAGATGG
>CAJZDE010000191.1:0-3196 GCA_915063165.1 uncultured Streptococcus sp. | reverse complement strand
ATGCGGATGTTTTCAAGCCTTCAGGCGATCAAAAGGCTAAGCCTTATTCGATCGTCATTCCACCACCAAACGTAACTGGGAAACTCCACCTAGGTCACGCTTGGGATACGACCTTGCAGGATATCATCATCCGTCAGAAGCGCATGCAAGGTTTTGACACGCTTTGGCTGCCAGGGATGGACCACGCTGGGATTGCCACTCAGGCTAAGGTTGAGGAGCGCTTGCGGGAGCAAGGCATTTCCCGCTATGACCTCGGTCGTGAAAAATTCCTAGATAAAGTCTGGGAATGGAAAGACGAATATGCGACGACCATCAAGGAACAATGGGGCAAGATGGGGCTCTCTGTAGACTACTCTCGTGAGCGTTTCACTCTTGATGAGGGTCTGTCAAAAGCTGTCCGCAAGGTCTTTGTCGAACTTTACAAGAAAGGCTGGATCTACCGTGGTGAGTTTATCATCAACTGGGACCCAGCAGCTCGCACAGCACTGTCTGATATCGAGGTTATCCATAAGGATGTCGAAGGTGCTTTCTACCACATGAACTATATGCTGGAAGATGGCTCCCGCGCCCTTGAAGTTGCGACCACTCGTCCTGAGACGATGTTTGGGGATGTTGCGGTTGCGGTCAATCCAGAAGACCCACGCTACAAGGACTTGATCGGTAAAAACGTTATCCTGCCAATCGCTAATAAACTCATCCCAATCGTTGGAGATGAGCATGCAGATCCTGAGTTTGGTACGGGTGTCGTGAAAATCACACCTGCCCACGACCCTAACGACTTCTTGGTTGGTCAACGTCACAACTTGCCACAAGTCAACGTTATGAACGACGACGGAACTATGAATGACTTGGCCTTTGAATTTGCAGGTATGGACCGTTTCGAAGCTCGTAAGGCAGTCGTCGCTAAGTTGGAAGAAATCGGTGCTCTTGTAAAAATCGAAAAACGTGTCCACAGTGTTGGTCACTCAGAGCGGACTGGCGTTATGGTTGAGCCGCGTCTGTCTACCCAATGGTTCGTCAAGATGGACCAATTGGCCAAAAATGCTATTGCCAACCAAGACACAGAGGACAAGGTAGAATTCTACCCACCTCGTTTCAACGATACCTTCCTTCAATGGATGGAAAATGTCCACGACTGGGTAATCTCACGTCAGCTCTGGTGGGGTCACCAAATCCCAGCCTGGTACAATGCAGACGGCGAAATCTATGTGGGTGAAGAGGCACCGGAAGGCGATGGATGGACTCAGGACGAAGATGTACTTGATACTTGGTTCAGTTCTGCCCTTTGGCCCTTCTCAACCATGGGCTGGCCGGATGTGGACTCAGCAGACTTCAAGCGCTACTTCCCAACTTCAACCTTAGTGACAGGTTACGACATCATTTTCTTCTGGGTGTCTCGGATGATTTTCCAATCCTTGGAATTCACTGGCCGTCAGCCATTCCAAAACGTCCTTATCCACGGTCTCATTCGAGATGAGGAAGGTCGCAAGATGTCCAAATCACTGGGTAACGGGATTGATCCGATGGATGTCATTGACAAATACGGTGCCGATGCCCTGCGTTGGTTCCTGTCAAACGGCTCTGCCCCTGGCCAAGACGTGCGCTTCTCTTATGAGAAAATGGATGCTTCATGGAACTTCATCAACAAAATCTGGAACATTTCCCGCTACATCCTCATGAACAATGAAGGCTTGACGCTGGATGCGGCGCGTGAGAATGTCGCTCAGGTGGCGGCTGGTCAGGCAGGCAATGTCACTGACCGCTGGATTCTCCACAACCTCAATGAAACCATTGGCAAGGTCACTGAGAACTTCGATAAGTTTGAGTTTGGTGTGGCTGGTCATATCCTCTACAACTTTATCTGGGATGAATTTGCCGACTGGTATGTGGAGCTGACTAAGGAAGTGCTATACAGCGAAAATGAAGACGAGAAAGTCATCACTCGCTCTGTCCTCCTTTACACGCTGGACCAAATCCTGCGCCTGCTTCACCCAATCATGCCTTTCGTGACAGAGGAAATCTTTGGACAAATCTCAGAAGGCACCATTGTGACAGCGGCTTATCCAGTGGTTCGTCCAGAATTTGAAAATGCCGAGGCAGCAGCTGGCGTGGAAGCCCTCAAGGAACTGATTCGTTCGGTGCGCAATAGCAGAGCTGAGGTCAATGTGGCGCCAAGCAAGCCGATTACCATCTTGATTAAGACGACAGACAGCGCGCTGGAAACCTTCTTCAAGGATAATGTCAACTACATCAAGCGCTTCACCAATCCTGAGCATCTGGAAATCGCAGCAGACCTTGCTGTGCCAGAGTTGGTTATGTCTAGCATTATCACAGGCGCAGAAATCTACTTGCCACTCGCAGACCTCCTCAATGTCGAAGAAGAACTCGCTCGTCTTGAAAAAGAACTAGCCAAGTGGCAGAAAGAACTGGATATGGTCGGCAAGAAACTCTCTAACGAGCGTTTCGTAGCCAACGCCAAACCAGAAGTCGTCCAAAAAGAACGCGACAAACAAGCCGACTACCAAGCCAAGTACGACGCGACTGTGGCGCGGATTGATGAGATGAATAAGTTGATCTAAAATCTTAAATTTATTATATTAATACAATAAAAACACGGTGCAAAAACTGTGTTTTTTTGGTATAATGGGAGAGAGTGAATTTTAATGATACTAGTTTCAAAATGTGAGGTGAAGAAGATGGATAATCATACACCAGAGCAGAGAAGAAAAAATATGCAGGCAATAAAAAGTAAGAATTCTAAGATTGAATTAACTCTAAGAAAAGAATTGTGGTCTCGAGGGTTACGCTATCAGAAAAATGTAAAAACAGTTTTTGGGAGACCAGACATTGTTTTTAAAGGGAAGAAAGTTGCAGTTTTTTGTGATGGAGAATTTTGGCATGGCTATGATTGGGAGCATAAGAAGAATAATATCCAAAGCAGAAGAGATTACTGGATTCCTAAAATTGAACGAAATATGGCCAGAGATAGGGAAGTGACAGCTAAGCTAGAGTCAGAAGGATGGACTGTACTGAGGTTTTGGGAAAAGGAGATAAAGGATGATGTTGAAAAGTGTGCTGATAGAATTGAGGTTGTTTTGGGAGCTATTGGGCCCGATTGACAAAAATAGATTAAATTGGGAAATAAAATAATAAATCAATTATTGATTTTTATTTTAAGATGGAACTAGTTAATTAC
>CAJZDE010000190.1:0-3218 GCA_915063165.1 uncultured Streptococcus sp. | reverse complement strand
TTTATTGGCTGGCAAGACTCCGAAAATCATACCAACGCTAGCTGACACAGCTAAGCTAAAGAGAGCAATTGGGAGGGAAACCCCAACTTCGATACCTGCAATCATATTTTGCAATAAGATACCCGCTAACATTGTTAAGCCTGCTGCACTGACTAGGCCGATGACACCACCTAGCAAGGTCAAGATCATGGACTCAATCAAAAACTGTACTAAGATATTAGCCCGTGTAGCTCCAAGAGCCTTCCGCAGACCAATCTCACGCGTGCGTTCTGTCACCGAAACCAGCATGATATTCATAACACCAGTTCCCCCGACAAAGAGAGAGATTCCTGCGATGGCACTGATAACAGTGGTCATAAAACCAAATAGTTGTTGTACCTCTTGAAAGGCGGCAGTTGCGTCCGCAACTTGGTACTCTCCTTGTTGAAGACCTGCAATCTCAGTCAGTTTTCGAGCCAACTCCGGACCCAAGGTCTGCGTTAAACTAGTATCATTGACACGAAAGACGATGTTCGAGATTTCATCAGTATTAAAATTGGCTGCGAGAGAGATGTTAGTCGTAATTGGAAGACCACCAATTCCAAAGGCTTTCGCAGTTTTAGCTTCATTGCTAGTATAAACGCCAATCACACGGTAACTAAATTCATTGACAGAGATGACTTGATTAACCGCAGCTTCTGGACTATCAAACAAACTCTTGGCTAGTTCTTCGTCCAGCAAAATCACACTGGCAAATTCCTTGTAGTCTTGCGGTCTTAGACTTCTACCCGCAACGATTTCATTTTCAACTGCGTTCATGTAGGTGCTATTCCCGCCTGTCAGAGTCGCTCGTTCAACCTTCTTATCCTTATAAGATAGGGTGACGTTGGTCGAGTTGGTGACATAGTAACTGTCTACTCCTTTGAGTTTGGCAGCTTCCTTGACCCAGGATTCTAGTGGTTTTGGTGGTTCAACATGGACATCCTCTTCTTTCCCACTGACTGTCAAAGCGGATTGTTTCTGCGTAAAGGAGCCGTCCTTGCTTTTGATAGGAGAGAAAAAGACATGGATATCCTTCTGTGATTTGGTCATGTTTTTATTGACCTGACGAGACATGGAGTCTCCCAGAGCCATGATGACAACGACAGACGAAACTCCGATGATAATCCCAATCATGGTGAGGAAGGAACGCATCTTGTGGGCCATGATGGATGAAAAGGCAAATTTCAGATTCTGCATCTTAGCTTTCCTCCTTTTCTACCTGAGCACTGTCTGATGAGATGACCCCATCACGAATGACAATTTGGCGTTTGGCATAGGCAGCAATCTCAGGCTCATGCGTGACCATGATAATGGTTTTCCCTTCCTTGTTTAACTCCACCAACAGCTGCATGATTTGATTTCCTGTCTTGGTATCCAAGGCTCCTGTGGGTTCGTCTGCTAGGATGATAGAGGGATTATTTACCAAGGCACGTGCAATCGCTACACGTTGCTTTTGACCACCAGATAACTCAGAAGGCAAATGATGACTGCGCTCCGTCAGCTCAACTTTTTCCAAAAATTCCTCCGCCAATTTCCGACGTTTAGAAGCCGAAACTCCAGCGTAAATCAAGGGCAATTCGACATTTTGAAGTGCATTGAGCTTGGACAAGAGAAAGAACTGCTGAAAGACAAAGCCGATTTGCTGGTTGCGGACTTTTGCCAGTTGTTTCTCTCCAAGACCTGCCACTTCTTGACCTTCAAGGTAGTATTCTCCACTAGTTGGTGTATCCAACATTCCGATGGTATTCATCAAAGTGGACTTACCAGAACCAGATGGTCCCATAATGGCAACAAACTCACCTTCATGAACTTCTAGATTGATATTTTTAAGGACCTGTAGTTCTTGCTCACCATTTCGGTAACTCCTGCAGATATTTTTGAGACTAATTAGTTTCTTCATCAGCCTTCACCTCTTTTCCTTCTTCCAAGGAAGATGTTGGATTACTGATGACCTTGGCACCGTCTGTCAAACCTGAAGTAATTTCTTGGTTGTCTGCGTCCGCATTCCCCAAAGTAACTTCTACCTTCTTCGCTTTTTTCTGGTCGTCAACGATCCAGACATAGTTTTTGTCATTTTCGGTAACAACACTTGTCAAAGGAACAAGGATGGCTTTACTCTTGTTTTTGACTTCCACACTGACAGAGAAGCCTTGCTTCAACTCACCGATATCGCTGGTCACATCAACAGTATAAGGGTACTTAGATCCAGTATTTCCTCCAAGGGCTGCATTTGCTGCTTCTCCGTTGTTTTTAGGATAATCAGAAATATAGCTGATTTTTCCTGTCCAGCTCTTATCTTGGTAAACCTTCGAAGTAAAGGTAACTTCTTGCCCAACAGAAAGGTTAGCAAGGTTGTATTCAGACAACTCCCCTTTGACCTGCAAGTTTTCATTACTTACAACATGTACTACCACTTGGCTATTACCTGTTGGCGATTTGGAAACATTACGATTAACTTCAACTACAGTCCCTTCTAGTGTACTGAGGACAGTTGCGGCATCTAGCTGAGCTTGAGCCTTGTTGAGCTGAGCCACAGCATCTGCACGATTATCCTTGGCATCACTGATTTGAGAATCAATAGAAGATACTGAAGAAGTCGCTGCTTGCGCTTGTTCTGGGAGTCCAGCTTCTGTTGGAACCTGTGGGGAAGCTGGTGCAGCTGATGCATTCTCACGAGCTTTGTTTAACTCCTCGATATGACGGTCTGCCTTTGCAACTGCACGATCGGCTGCATCATAGGCAGCTTGAGCATCTGCACTGCTGTATTTGACCAACGCTTGCCCTTCTTCGACCTTGTCCCCGACTGAAACGAGAATTTCATCTAAATCTCCCTTACTAGCATCAAAATAAACGTATTGTTCATTTTTTGCTGTAACCGTACCTGACAAGAGAACCGATGAAGCAACAGAACCTTCCTTAGCAGTAACGATATGAGAGGTTTCCTCCTTGACTGCTGACTGGGAAGGTTGTCTAAAAATCAAAATCCCCGCAGCACCGATAACAATAGCACTGGCAACACCAATCGCTGTGTATAATTGCCATTTTTTTGCCTTCTTATTTCTTTTCATTTTTAAGCTCCTTTATTCTTTTGCCTTACAAAAACCATTATATCAGAAACACCAAGCCCAAACAATGACAGTTCAGATGGAAACAATGACAATTCAGGATCATTATTTCGTTCGGTATTCGTTTATTGG
>CAJZDE010000189.1:0-3226 GCA_915063165.1 uncultured Streptococcus sp. | reverse complement strand
GTTTCAGCAAATTTTTACTCTACTACTTTACCACATTTGTTTTGGGTATCCTAAGAATGTGCTCAGAAGTTTTTATTCTCTATTACAGTACAGTTTGAAAACGTTTTTAATATCTGTTTTATAATAAAAAGCGAGAAAGCTCGCTTTTAGTCTATTTTACTAAAGTTTAGCATGAGTGAACTGATTAAAACAGATACTGAACTAAAGGCCATGGCCAATCCTGCAAGTTCTGGATTGAGTACCAAACCAAGAACAGAAAACACTCCTGCTGCAATCGGAATACCAATGAGGTTATAGATAGAAGCCCAGAAAAGATTGAGTAGAATACGATTAAAGGTCTTCTTACTCATATCAAAAGCACGTGCCAATCCTAGTAAATTGTTGGTTGTAAGGACAAGATCTGCTGATTCAATGGCAATATCTGTCCCAGAGCCCATGGCAATTCCGACATCCGCTACACTGAGGGCCGGCGCATCATTGATACCATCTCCAACAAAGGCCAATTTCCCATTCTTTTGAAGCTTGTGAATTTCATGTGCCTTTTCCTCTGGCAAGACATTTGCGATTACTTCTTCGATACCAATTTGTTCTGCAATCGCATGGGCTACTCCAGCATTATCTCCAGTAAGCATGACCGTTCTAAGACCACGTTTTTTCAATTTAGCAATAGCTTCTTTGGCATTTTCCTTAGGGACATCCTGCAAGGCAATTAAGCCTTTTAACTGACCATCCACGGATAGGAAGACAACTGTTTTTGCTTCTTTCTCAAGCAAATCAAATCGTTCTTGATAATCATGTGGAATAGCAAGGTCAGCTAAGAGCTTAGCATTCCCCAGCAAGACTTGCTTACCATTAATAATCCCAGTCACACCTTTTCCATGCAAGGCTTGGAAGTTTTCCACTGGGTAAAGGCTAATTCCTAGTTCAGATGCACGATTAACAATAGCTTGAGCTAGCGGGTGTTGAGATACATCTTCCAGTGAAGCAGCCAAACTTAGCACTTCTCCTTCATCTCCGATAACATCTGTCACTACTGGCTTCCCTTCGGTCAAGGTTCCTGTCTTATCAAAAACAACCGTTTGAACTTTTTGGATTTCCTGTAGAACTGTACCATTTTTGAGAAGAACCCCCATCTTGGCACTTCGTCCTGTTCCAACCATGAGTGCTGTCGGTGTCGCGAGTCCTAGTGCACAAGGACAGGCAATTATCAAAACTGCTACTCCATAAAGAAGAGAAGTCACAAAGCTATCTCCAAGTAAAACAAACCAGACCCAAAAAGTAAGAAGTCCTAAAATGACAACTGCTGGTACAAAAATCCCAGAAATCTTGTCGGTCAAATCTTGAATAGGAGCACGACTCGTTTGCGCTTTCTTCACAAAGTCCACAATCTGAGCCAACATAGTCTCAGAACCAACTTTTTCAGCTCTAAAGATGATCGTACCACTATTATTGATGGTTGAACCAATGACAGTATCACCGGCAGACTTATCTACTGGAATACTTTCCCCAGTCACCATTGACTCATCAATACTAGTTTCACCTTCTAAAACAATACCATCAACGGCAATTTTTTCACCTGGTCGAACGCGAATGAGATCCCCAACTTTGACTTGTTCTAGAGGTATTTGAACATAAACATCATCACGCAAAACCTCTGCTGTTTTTGCTTGTAGGTCTAATAATTTTTCGACTGCTTGCGAAGCGTTTTTGCGCATGCGTTCTTCAAATACTGCACCTAAAAGAATGAAGAAGAGGAGAAATCCTGCAATTTCAAAATAAACAGGCAAACCAGTGAAGAGGGCAACTAAACTATAGACATAAGCTACCAAGGTTCCTAGAGCTACCAAACTATCCATGTTGGCGTTATGTTTTTTAAAGCTAGCCCAAGCACTTCTGATATAAGGAACTCCAGATACCAACATAATGGGTGTCGTAGCTAAGAAAGTTCCCCAAAGCATGACTTGGTGACTAATTCCTCCTGTCGACAACCCAATCATGAGAATCACAAGAGGCACAGTAAAGATACTAGTAATCCAAAAACGCTGTAAAAGTGATAGAGATTTTCGAGTCTTCTCAACTACGGTATAACTCCCCTTTTGCATCTTCATGCCACATGAAAATTCATGCTCACCCAACTCTTGAGGTGTGAAACGAATTGTCTTCTCTTCATCTACGCCGATTGGTTCCAAGATGTCTTCTTCTTCAAACAGAATTTCCTTGTAACAGTTTGAAGGAGTTGTACGATGAAAGGTAATCTCAGCCGGAATCCCTTTTTGCAGTTGAATGTGGGCTGGATGGTAGCCTTTGTCTGCCGTGATACGGATTTTTTGAACACCATTTTCAAGGCTTGCTTTTACAATTTCAGTCATAATATTCTCCTATTCTACAATCATCTTACCGTGCATCATATTCATGCCACAAGAGAAACCATACTCACCTGCTTCTTCAGGTGTGATTTCAACCACATATTGGTCTCCCATAGGCAGATCTGCATGCACTCCAAAGTCTGGAAAAACGATTTGATCCAAGCAAGGTGAAGGATCTTTTCGATCAAAAATAATGCGAGCAGGTTGCGATTTTTTGAGGATAATGGTTTCTGGAGTATATCCTCCCATGACCTCCACTCGAATTTCTTGATAGCCATTCTTTTGCTGAGCTCTCTTAGCATCTTCTTGCGGTTTTTTGAAAAACCAAAAGAGGATAAAAGCAATCATTCCTAAAACAACAATAGATACAAATAGATTTAACATAGCGTCTCCTTTACATACAATTACATCTCACTTCTGTTACAGCGCTTGATTTCTTCTTAGAAATCACTTCTTCCAAGCCTTCCAAGTCAGCCAGAGTAAAATCACATTCCACAATCAAATCAGCCAACAAGTTCTTAATCCTACGAGAACAAACCTTGTCCTTGATATCTTGAACAAGCAAGTCTCGACTTTGATCCAGAGTCAAAAGGGCTGAATAAACAAAGGACTTGCCCTCTTTTTTCCGAGTCAAACACTCTTTCTCAACCAGACGAGCCAAAAGGGTCTGAACCGTGGACTTGGACCAGTCGAACCGCTCCGCCAGAACCCTGATCAAATCGCTACTGGTCTGCTCTCCTTGCATCCAAATAATCTTCATGACCTGCCATTCTGCATCTGAAATCTGCATAATCACACCTCCTAAATCTACATTTGTCGATTACAGTTATTAGTATACTCTCAAAATCGACATTTGTCAA
>CAJZDE010000188.1:0-3318 GCA_915063165.1 uncultured Streptococcus sp. | reverse complement strand
GGCATAGGCGGCATCTTGGTTTTTCACGGTTTTTGGAATGACCATGTTATCAAACCAGAGATTGCTGGCCTCAGTCGGAACGACATACTTGAGGTTAGGATTTTTCTCCAACATCTGCCTAGCTTCCCCAGAGAATGTCACACCGATAGCAGCGTTGTTCTGAATCATGTAACCCTTCATCTCATCCGCCACAATGGCCTTGATATTTGGAGTCAGTTTGTAGAGCTTATCCACTGTCTCTTCCAGCTGCTGAGGATCCTTGGAGTTGAGACTGTAACCAAGTGAGTTAAGCCCGAGTCCCAGCACCTCACGCGCCCCATCAAAGAGCATGATGGAATCCTTGTATTCTGGTTTCCAGAGGTCATCCCAATGCTCAGGCGCCTCCTCTACCATGGTTTCATTGTAAACAATTCCCAAGGTCCCCCAGAAGTATGGGATGGAGAATTTGTTGCCCGGGTCAAAAGACTGGTTGAGGAACTCAGGTCCGATATTTTCGATTCCTTCAATTTTTGAATAATCAAGAGGAACCAATAGGTCTTCGTCCTTCATCTTGTTGATCATGTACTCACTCGGGATAGCAATGTCGTAGGTTGTTCCACCCTGCTTGATTTTGGTATACATGGCTTCATTGGAATCAAAGGTCTCGTACTGTACTTGTATCCCTGTTTCTTCTGTGAATTTCTCCAAGAGTTCTGGATCGATATAGTCCCCCCAGTTGTAAATAACCAGTTTTTGACTGTCTCGACTGTTGATTTTACTATCTAAATGAGTCGCAATTCCCCACAAGACAAGGATAATTGCTGCAATTCCTGCTAAAAATGAATAGAGTTTTTTCATGCTTGCTCCTCCTTCTCACGTGATATGAAGTAATAGCCAACAACTAGGATAATACTAAAGAGAAAGACAAGTGCAGACAGGGCATTGATCTCTAACGAAATTCCCTTACGAGCACGAGAGTAAATCTCGACTGATAGAGTCGAAAAGCCATTCCCTGTGACAAAGAAGGTCACGGCAAAGTCATCTAGCGAATAGGTGAAGGCCATGAAATAACCTGCAATGATAGACGGAGTCAGGTACGGTAGCATGATTTCCTTAAACATCTGAAACTGGCTGGCACCCAGGTCATAGGCCGCATGAATCATGTCATCATTCATCTCCTTGAGACGAGGCAAGACCATCAAGACCACGATAGGGATGGAAAAGGCCACGTGACTAGATAGAACAGTCAAAAAGCCAAGTGAAAACTTAAGCTGTGTAAAGAGAATCAAGAAGCTGGCACCAATCATAACGTCAGGCGCAACCATGAGGATATTATTGAGTGATAAAAAGGCTTCTTGGTATTTCTTACGAGACTGGTATATGTAAATAGCACCGAAAGTCCCGATAATGGTCGCAATCAAGGCTGATAGAAAGGCCAAGAAAAAGGTTTGGGTGAGGATCAACATGAGGCGACCATCACCAAACATAGTTTTAAAATGGCTCAAACTAAAGCCGGTAAAACTGTTCATATCATCCCCTGCATTAAAGGCATAGCCAATCAAGTAAAAAATTGGCAAATAAAGGACGATAAAGACAAAGGCTAGGTAGAGATTGGCAAATTTTTTCATCGTTCTCTCCTTTCCTTGGTCACCCACATGGTGATGAACATGGTCAGGATGAGGATTACACCGATGGTAGAACCCATACCGTAGTTGTCATTGGTCAGGAAGTTCTGCTCAATAGCCGTTCCCAGCGTGATAACACGGTTCCCACCAATCAAACGTGTCAGCATGAAGAGACTCAAACTTGGGATAAAGACAGACTGAACACCACTTCTCACTCCGTTCATAGAAAGGGGAAAGATTACATGGCGGAAAGTTTCCCACTTGGTCGCACCGAGGTCATAGCTGGCATTGATAAGATTGTTGTCCATATCATCCAAGACATTGAAAATCGGCAAAATCATAAAGGGAAGCTCGATGTAGCTTGCAACAAAGATGAAGGAGAAATCCGTAAATAGCAACTGCTGCGAACCGATTCCGATAAATTCCAAAAATTGGTTAATAGAGCCATTCTGACCAAAAATCCCGATAAAGGCATAGGCCTTAAGGAGCAGATTGATCCAAGTTGGCAGGATAATCAGCATGAGCCAGAGTTGACGGTGCTTGAGACGGGTCAAAAAGAGGGCTGTTGGATAGCTGATAAGAAGTGTCACTAGAGTTACAATCCCAGCATAGAGCACAGAGTTGAAGCTCATTTTAAGATAGGTCAAGTTTTGTGACGCAAAGTAGGATTTGTAGTTTTCTAAACTAAATTGGCCTTCAATGTTGAAAAAGGATTGACCGAAAATCAAGACCAAGGGTGCGAGAACAAAAAGGGCAATCCAAAGCATATAGGGCACTACAAAGAGTTTAGAGGTTGTTTTCTTCATCTCTTTCCTCCTCAATAGCGTTAATCAGACCTGCTTCTTGCTCTTCGATTTCTACGTATTCTTCGATACGAGCATCGAACTCTTCTTCGGTTTCGTTGAGACGCATGATGTGGATGTCTTCTGGTTCAAAATCCAGACCGATTTCCTCACCCACAATGGCCTTACGAGTTGAGTGGATCATCCATTCATTTCCGAGTTCGTCATAGGCGATAATCTCGTAATGAACCCCACGGAAAAGCTGGGTATCAACCTTAACTTGGAGCTTGCCTTCTTCAGGAAGGGTAATGCGCAAGTCCTCTGGACGAATGACAACCTCAACAGGTTCATTTGGTTTCATCCCGCCATCAACCGCTTCAAAACGTTTGCCATTGAACTCAACCAAATAGTCTTCAATCATGGTCCCTGGCAAGATGTTGGACTCACCGATAAAGGTGGCAACAAAGTGGTTGATCGGCTCATCATAGATATCCACAGGCGTTCCTGACTGCACAATCTCGCCATCATTCATAACGAAAATCCAGTCACTCATTGCCAGGGCTTCCTCCTGATCGTGAGTGACAAAGACAAAGGTAATCCCCAATCGTTGTTGCAGTTCACGCAGTTCATACTGCATGTCTGTTCGCAATTTCAAGTCCAGCGCTGACAAGGGCTCATCCAACAAGACCACGCGGGGTTGGTTGATGATGGCACGGGCGATAGCCACACGCTGACGTTGTCCTCCAGAGAGTTTACGGATGGAACGTTTTTCATACCCTTCCAACTGAACCATCTTGAGAACTTCCGCTACGCGTTGTTCGATTTCTTTCTTGTCGATTTTACGCAAGCGGAGTGGAAAGGCAACATTTTCAAACACATTCATATGTGGAAACAAGGCATAGGATTGGAAGACGGTATGGACATCTCGTTTA
>CAJZDE010000187.1:0-3324 GCA_915063165.1 uncultured Streptococcus sp. | reverse complement strand
TGAAATTTCGTAAATGACATACTATCCTCGATTCTATCCTTTCAATTATACCATATTTTGTCCTATTGCAGTAGTCCCATTTGAGTCTCAGTTCTGTAGTAAAGATTCAAGTAGCTTAAAAGGTTGGAACCTCTGATTCCAACCTCTTTCATTATTTCCAGGTCAATACAGCATTCAAACCATAATGATCACTGACTTGTGGGCTATTTTGACCATCAAAAACTACTTGCAAACTCTCTACTTCTAACTCTTTGGTCGTAAAGACATAGTCGATTCGTAATGGCTCGTTATTGCCTTTCCAACCATCAATTTCTGGTGGAACGGTGTAGCTACCACTTCTTTCTTTCGCAACTTCAAACGCGTCTTGCAATCCTAATGGGCTAGCTAAAATCGCTTGATAGCCTTCCTGACCAGCTGGATTATTAAAATCACCTGCTAAAATCAGAGGTTTGTTCAACTCTTTTAGTACATCCTCAAATCGTGCCCATTCTTCTTGAAAACCTTTATCCCACCAAGAGAGATGAACACTTGCAAGAGCCAGCTCCTTGCCTTCAACTTCTGTCTCAGCCAAGGCAACGCGACGAGTATGGTAGTCCGTTGGATCATCTACATCTGACACTAAAATTTCACGCGCCTTAATAGGTGTTTTGGATAAGATAGCTACACCTTCATGGTAGCGGTCATAGCCAATATGATTATAAGCCCAAGTCCAGTAGTAGTTCTTCCCTTTCTCAGCCAATTTTTCAACCAGGAGTCGGACATAGTGATCCTGATGAATAGGTTCTGCTGATGGCAAAGCTTGATAGTGATTGTTAACCTCTACCTCCGGCGAAGTCATTTCTTGATTAATTTCTTGGAAACAAATCAAATCATAATCCTTATCAAGAATGTCTTGGAGCAAGAACTGGAATTTTTCCTCTGCTTCCTTCTCCATCCAACTGTGGGTATTGAGTGTTAAAAATTTCATGCTTTTCTCCTAAAACAAGAGGTTGGAAAACAGCTTCCAACCCCAAGTATATTACAATTCTACTTTAGCAACTGCTGTTTTAGCTGCAAGAGAACCTGTTTGTTCTAATTTAACTGATTTGAGGACATCACCATTTGTGAAGACAACCACTGTCGATGTTTTGCGTCCTGCTTCTCGAATAGCATCCAAGTCAGCTGTGACAAGAAGGTCACCAGCGACCACTTTTTGTCCTTCAAAAACATGAACAGTAAATGGTTTTCCTTCAAGACTTACTGTATCCAAACCAATATGAACAAGAACTTCGAGACCTGAGTCAGTGACAAGACCAAGAGCGTGTTTTGTTGGGAAGATACTTGATACAGTACCAGTAACTGGAGATACAATGTTGCCATTTGCTGGCTCTACTGCAAATCCATCACCCATCATTTTTTGAGCAAAAACTGGATCTTCCACTTGTTCTAAAGCAACAACTTGACCGTCAGCTACTGAGTAAACTTCCTCAGTTACACCTTTGAAATGGACAGTATTTTGTTGAGTTTCTGTCATTTGACTTGGAAGAGTTTCAGGAATTACTTCACCTGAGTCAAGGATATCTTGGATATCAGATTTCAATACATCAGCTTTTGGTCCGTAGATAGCTTGGACACCTTGTCCTTTCATGACAAGCCCCATAGCTCCTTCTGCTTTCCATTGTTCCTCAGTACCAACGCGATCTGCGTCTTTAACAGTTACACGAAGACGAGTCATACATGCATCCACATCTACGATATTTGCACGACCGCCAAGAAGGTTAATGATATTTACGGCTTGAGAAGCTGCTGCAACTTTTGGAGTTCCAGGAGTTGCTTCTTCTGATGCTCCTTCAGCTGTTTCGTAGTTTCCGTTACGTCCTGGAGTTGCGTAGTTGAATTTTTTGATCATGAAGTTGGCAATGAAGTACATGATAACCGCAAAGAGAACAGTTACCCAGATAAAGTTAACGATATCCATACCAATACCAGCATTAATTGCCAATGGTGTACGAGTCAAGAATTCAATTGAACCGAATGAGTGGACACGAAGGTGAACAATATCTGCCATAGCAAAGGCAGCACCTTGAACTACTGAATAAACAAGGTAAAGAGGTGTTGCGATGAACATGAACATATACTCGATAGGTTCAGTAACCCCTGTCAAGAATGTTGCAAGGGCTGTCGCAATCATCATACCCTTGTATTGGTGTTTCTTGTCAGCATCAACATTGCGGTAGATAGCAACGATGACACCCATCAAGATACCAAATGAACCAATCATTTGTCCAACTTTGAAACGAGCTGGAGTGACTGTTGTAAGAAGGTGTTGGTATTGGTCAGCATTTGAACCTTTAAGGTTAACAAGGTCCGTTACCCAAGCAAGCCAAAGCGGATCTTGACCAAATACTTGTGTTCCTTTTGCTGCACCAGTTAACACTTCGTATGTTCCACCAAGAGCTGTATAGTTCATTGGGATTGTCAACATGTGGTGAAGACCGAATGGCAAGAGCAAACGTTCCAAAGTACCATACAAGAATGGTGCAAGGACTGGAGCAGTTTCTTGTGAGTTGGCAATCCAAATACCAAAGTTGTTGATACCTGTTTGAACTACTGGCCAAAAGGCAGCAAGTAGAATTGCAGCAATAGTTGAACGAAGAATAACGACGAATGGTACGAAACGTTTACCATTGAAGAATGAAAGGGCATCAGGAAGTTTACGGAAGTTGTAGTATTTGTTATAAGCTGTTGCCCCAACAAAACCAGAGATAATCCCTACGAAAACCCCCATGTTAAGTGCTGGTGCCTCAAGAACGCTGATAAAGTAGTCAGCAACCTTGATTGAACCACCAAAGAAAGTAGTAACCATTGCTTCAGGGTTTTTCAACATATCACCTGTAACACCGAAGATAGTACCTGTGATACGGTTAATCAAGATAAAGGCAAGTCCGGCTGCAAATGCACCACCTGCACGTTCTTTTGCCCAGCTTCCCCCAATAGCAAGGGCAAACAAGATATGAAGGTTACCGATAACCCCCCAACCAATTTGCTCAAGGATTCCACCTGTAATCACTAGAGGAGCAAGGTTTGGGTCGATCATCACGATTGATTTACCGATTGAGATCATCAATCCCGCCGCTGGCATAACGGCGATAACCACCATTAAAGCCTTACCGAATTTTTGCCAAAATTCGAAAGACAAGACATTTTTGAATGTAGCTTTCATCATTCAAATCTCCTTTATTTTATTTAGGCAAACGTTTTACGAAAACGTTTGCATTTGGTTATGTATTAATTATACCACTTTTATTTTTTTTGTAAAGGCTTTTATAAAAAAAATGTCTGTTT
>CAJZDE010000186.1:0-3384 GCA_915063165.1 uncultured Streptococcus sp. | reverse complement strand
CTTATATAATATGTATACTTAATATTTAAGGAGAAATAATGACAAAGTATCACTTTAATTCAATTTACAAAAATGATGAAACAGAGTCTACAGGTCTTCTTTTCATCAAAGTCTACAACAAATGGGAAAGCAACTTAAAAAGAGTTTTGAAATCAGTTGACCTCACTTTGCCTCAGTTTATCGTTTTGACTTCGCTCTTGTTTTTGTCTAATAGAGAGGAATATGTAACGCAAGTTGATATCGCACGGTTCACTGGTATGGATGTTATGACGGTTTCCCAGATTGTTAGGCTACTGGAGAAGAAAGACTACATTAAACGTGATCAACATCCAAAGGATAGTCGGGCAAAACTGGTCTCAGTGACGAAGTCTGGCGCGGAGAAGGTCAATCAAGCTTTACCTTTAGTAGAAGGTGTTGATGAAGAATTTTTTGAAAAACTATCTAACGATAGAGAAGTTTTTAATCGCTTTTTAGTAGAGTTGGAGGATAAAAATGCCTAGATATTGGGTAGGAGTTGTTTCGCAGAACCATGTTTTAAGAGGAGTTGAAGGAAATTTTTGTCAGGTCTGTCATGGAAAGAGCGGACCCTTAAATCGTATGAAAAAAGGAGACTACCTTTTATACTATAGCCCAAAATACGATATGAATGGTCAAGATAAGTTACAGGCTTTTGTAGCCGTAGGTAAAATTATAGATGACAAGGCCTATCAAGTAGAGCAGTTCGAAGGATTCTTTCCCTTTAGACGAAATGTTGAGTATTATCAACCAGTCAAAGATTGTTCCATAGAAATAGCCAGACAGCATCCTGAATGGAAAGACTATACTTCTCGACTTCGTTATGGACATTTTGAAGTTTCCAAAGACTTTTTTCTCCATATCTTTCAGCATATGAAAGTGGATGATGAGGCTTGATTGATTTGCTAGTTAAATGATTGTCAACAAGAATTTTGGATTTGGACTGTGAAGCGAACTTTGCTATATGCTATAATAGAGTAAGAAACTTTGAGAAACCAAACGAGGCTGAGATGAAATTATTTTATACTGATATTCGGACTTCTTTGACAGAAATTCTAACCAGAGAGGCAGAAGAGCTAGTTGCTGCGGGCAAGCGGGTTTTCTACATCGCCCCCAATTCTCTTTCATTTGAAAAGGAACGCGCCGTGCTGGAATGCTTGTCCCAGCAGGCTTCTTTTGCGATTACCGTCACGCGCTTTGCTCAAATGGCTCGTTACCTAGTTTTGAATGATTTGCCAACTAAGACGACTCTAGATGACATCGGGCTTGGGATGGCTTTTTATAAATGTCTTGCGGAACTTGATCCTAAAGAATTGCGAGTTTATGGTGCGATTAAGCAGGATCCTCAATTTATCCAGCAGTTGGTTGAACTTTATCATGAGATGACGACTGCTCAGATGAGCTTTTTGGACTTGGAAAGTTTGACGGATGAGGATAAACGAGTAGATTTACTCTTGATTTTTGAGAAAGTAACAGCCTATCTCAATCAAGGCCAGTTGGCTCAGGGAAGTCAATTGTCTCATTTGATTGAGGCTATTGAGAATGACAAGGTAAGTAGTGATTTCAGTCAACTTACCTTGGTAATTGACGGATTTACCCGTTTTTCTGCTGAGGAAGAGCATGTGGTGGATCTGCTCCATCGTAAAGGTGTTGAGATTATCATTGGTGCTTATGCAAGCAAGAAGTCTTATAGCAGTCCGTTCACTGAAGGGAATCTCTACCAAGCCAGTGTGGAATTTCTTCATCATTTGGGGGCAAAATACCAAACACCTGCTCAGGATCGTTCTCAGACTCATGAGAAAATAGATAGTTTTGACAAGGCATCTCGTTTGCTGGAGTCTTCTTATGATTTTTCAGAACTCGCTTTAGATGTCGATGAGAAAGATCGTGAAAATCTGCAAGTTTGGTCTTGTTTGACGCAAAAAGAAGAGCTGGAATTAGTAGCCCGTAGCATTCGTCAGAAATTACATGACCATCCAGAACTGAGTTACAAGAATTTCCGTATTTTGCTGGGTGATGTGGCATCTTACCAGCTATCACTGAAAACTATTTTTGACCAGTACCAGATTCCTTTCTATCTTGGTAGAAGTGAATCCATGGCTCATCATCCCTTGACTCAGTATGTGGAGTCTATTTTGCGTTTGAAACGCTACCGTTTCCGTCAGGAGGATTTGATTAATCTTCTCAGAACTGGTCTGTATACTGACCTTAGCCAAGCGGATATTGATGCTTTTGAACAATATCTCCGCTATCTTGGCATCAATGGCTTGCCAGCTTTTCAGCAGACCTTCACCAAATCCCACCATGGAAAATTCGATTTGGAACGTTTGAATGCTATTCGTCTGGGCGTTTTGGCGCCACTTGAAACCTTATTTGCCAGTCGGAAGCAAAAGACTGAAAATCTCTTGCAAAAGTGGAATACTTTTCTAAAAAATGCTGCTTTAAGCAAGCAGGTGCAAGAATTGACAGCTACTATGGAAACTCTAGAACAGGAAAGACAAGCCGAAGTTTGGAAGGCTTTCTGCCATGTTTTAGAACAATTTGCGACCGTTTTTGCTGGTTCACAGGTTAGTTTAGAGGATTTCCTAGCCTTGCTCCATTCTGGGATGAGTTTGTCCCAGTATCGCACCATTCCAGCGACAGTGGACACAGTTCTGGTGCAGAGTTATGATTTGATTGCACCTCTGACCGCTGACTTTGTCTACGCCATTGGGCTGACTCAGGATCATTTACCAAAAATCGCGCGAAACACCAGTCTGTTAACAGACGAAGAAAGACAAAGCCTAAACCAAGCGACTGAAGAGGGAGCGCAATTACTGATTGCAAGCAGTGAAAATCTCAAGAAAAATCGCTATACCATGCTTTCTTTAGTCAATGCTGCTCGTAAGCAGTTGATTTTGTCAACACCCAGTCTCCTCAATGAAAATGAGAGCAAGGAATCGGCCTATCTTCAGGAACTGGTGAGTTTTGGATTTAGCCGGATAGAGAAGAAGATTCATCAAAAAAGTCTGTCTAAGGATGATATGGGTTCTTATCACAGTCTCTTGTCCAGTCTGGTTGCTTATCATCAGCAAGCGGATTCTAGTGTAAATGAACAAGATTTAACTTTTGTCACTGTCTTGGCGCGTGTTATGGGGAAAAAACTTGACCAGAAAGGGCTTGTGAATCCTGCCCTCCCAACCAGTCTAATCAGCAAGCCTTTAGCTAAGGAAACCTTGCAGGCTCTCTATCCCGCTGACAAGGAGTTTTACCTGTCTACGTCTGGTTTGACAGAGTTTTACCGCAATGAATACAGTTATTTCCTCCGCTACGTGTTAGGCTTGCAGGAGGAATTACGTCTGCGTCCTGATGCCCGCAGTCACGGAAATT
>CAJZDE010000185.1:0-3410 GCA_915063165.1 uncultured Streptococcus sp. | reverse complement strand
GGTATCGACTCTGCGACCGTTCGTCGGGATTTTTCCTATTTTGGTGAACTAGGTCGTCGTGGTTTTGGTTACGATGTCAAAAAATTGATGAATTTTTTTGCTGATCTCCTAAATGATAACTCCATTACAAATGTTATGCTGGTTGGGATTGGAAATATGGGCCATGCCCTTCTCCACTACCGCTTCCACGAGCGTAACAAGATGAAAATTATCATGGCCTTTGACCTAGATGACCATCCAGAAGTTGGAAGCCAGACACCTGATGGAATTCCAATCTATGGTATCTCACAGATTAAAGAAAAAATCAAAGAAGCAGATGTCAAAACTGCTATCCTAACTGTTCCAAGTGTTAAATCACAAGAAGTTGCCAATCTTTTGGTTGATGCAGGTATAAAAGGTATTCTCAGCTTTTCCCCTGTTCACCTTCACCTCCCAAAAGATGTGGTTGTTCAGTATGTCGATTTGACAAGCGAACTCCAAACCCTCCTCTATTTTATGCGTAAAGAGGATTAGAAAGCGAAAGCATGTATGAAAAAACCAGTTATTGGGATTACAGGAAATGAAAAAGCTCATCCAGATGATGACATCATGATGAGCTATGCAGCGAAAGGCTTTGTTGAAGGAGTCAAGGACGCTGGCGGAATTCCAATCATCCTACCGATTGGTGATCAAGAAATGGCTACCCATTACATCAGTATCATTGATAAGCTCATCCTAACGGGTGGGCAAAATGTTGATCCAAAATACTATGGTGAACCAAAGGCTATTGATAGTGATGACTACCACCTTCAAAGAGATATTTTTGAACTAGCACTTATCAAAGAAGCGATTAAGCAAAAGAAGCCAATTTTCTCTGTTTGTCGGGGTACTCAACTTTTCAATGTCGCCATGGGAGGCACGCTTCACCAAGATATTGAGGATCATTGGCAGGACTGTTCAGCCGAATACACGACCCAACGCCTCGTAACGGAACCTGATACCATTCTCCGAGAAATCTATGGAGAAATCTCTCATATCAACTCCTTCCACCACCAGAGTATTAAAGATTTAGCTTCAAACCTTAAGGTTGTAGCACATGATCCTAAAGATGGAATCATTGAGGCTGTGACAACTACGGACGGTTTCCCTTATCTTGGTGTTCAATGGCATCCTGAATTTTTATTTGAAAATCGCCCCAAAGATAAAACGCTATTTGACTATGTTGTTAACGAACTCTAAATCAGATCCGTCTTTTCACGGTAACTAAAGTAATCAGAGTGAGAGACAATCAGATGGTCCAAGAAAACAATTCCCATCAGTTCGCAGGCTTCCTTGACTAGCTTAGTGACATGGTCGTCGTTTCGACTAGGAGATACAGCACCAGATGGATGATTGTGAACGAGAATCACGGAGGTAGCCATATGCTTGAGGGCATAGTGAAGAATTTCCCGTGGTTCAGCAATGCTGCGTGTCGCAGAGCCGATAAAAATAGTTTGCTGATGGATGATTTGATTTTGAGTATTGAGATAGAGCGCCACTAGGTGCTCTTGTTTTTTGTCGCCAAGTTCCTGTTGCATTTTCTTGGCTAGCTTTTGACTACTGAGAATACTTTCCATCTCAAGAGTTTCGTGTTTGTGAATACGATGCCCTAGTTCAATCACCGCTTGTAATTCAATGGCTTTTATTCGCCCTATACCAGACAGACTCTGCAATTCCTGCAGAGTCATTTTTTTCAAATCGGTTAGACTGTTAAGACTATTCAAGACTTTTTGAGCGATTTCAAAAACATTGGTCTGACGCGTTCCCGTTCTGAGCAAAATAGCTAGTAATTCTTGATTGCTCAGAGCCTCTACTCCTTCTTTAACTAGTCTTTCTCTAGGCAAGAGTGAATCTTCTTGGAATGAAATACTGTACATAAAAATCCTCCTCACTTTATTATTCGTGAGGAGGATGAAAAATTAGATTTTTTTCTCAATCGGAGCAACACTGGCTAGGAGTTTTTTCAGACCTACTTCTGGGAAATTGATTTTTAGTTCCTGAGTATCACCGCTACCAGAGACTTCCAGAACAGTACCCTCTCCCCATTTCTTGTGAAGTGCAATATCTCCAATAGACCAGTTGGTATCGCTTGAATCTTTTTTATTTCCGGATGTAAACTGTCCAAATGGAAGACTACTTGACTGGATAGAGCTTGGTGCAGCCTTGCGTTTCCGTTCTTGAAGCGCCTGAGCCAAACTCATTCCTTGACCGAAAGCAATCCCACCACTGCTATAAGAAGCCTTGAAACTGGTGTTAGCTGGTCGAGCCAAGCCTTGATATTCAAGCAATTCCGAACTGATTTCATTGATGAAACGTGTTGGACGGTTATAGCTTGTACGACCGAAAAGCAATCGTGAGTTGGCATTGGTCAGATAGAGAATCTTCTCAGCGCGCGTGATACCGACATAGGACAAACGGCGCTCTTCTTCCAGCTCATCAGGATCCTCAGCTGCTCGACTAAGTGGAAAGACATTTTCCTCCATCCCGATGATAAAGACAACCGGAAACTCAAGCCCTTTAGCAGCATGCAAGGTCATCAAGGTCACTTCCGATGTTTCCTGACTACCAGAGTCCGTATCCGCAATCAAGGCTAGGTCATTCAAGAAACGACTGAGTTTATCTAAACCTGTTTCCTCTTCTTGACTATCAGGATTGTCGTCAAAATTCTTAGTAACAGATAGGAACTCTTCGATATTCTCAACCCGAGCCTTGCTTTCTAAGGTTGCTTGGGTATTAAGAATCTCGACATAACCTGTTTTTTCAAGAACTGCCTCAACCAATTCTGTAATGCTTAATTGATCCAGTTGCTCTTGCAAATCCAAAATCATATTGGCAAAATCCCAGATAGACTGGGCTGCTTTCCCTTTGATGCCTGATAACATGATATTGGCTGAAGCATCTAGCATGGACATGTCTAGCAAATTCGCAAAATCACGAATTTTCTCAACGGTTCCTGGACCAATGCCACGTTTAGGCTCGTTGATAATACGCTCAAAACTGATATTGTCACTCAAATTAGCAATGAGATTGAGGTAGGCAATAATATCGCGGATTTCCTTACGACTGTAGAACTTAGTCCCGCCGACCATAGTATAAGGAATATTGGACTTGAGGAGGGCTTCTTCAATTGTACGAGATTGAGCGTTGGTACGGTATAGAACTGCAAAATCTTTATGAAGGAAGTTTTGACTGCGGCCAAGTTCATCGATAGTTTTGGCTACAAAAACAGCCTCATCTTCTTCATCATTTGCGCGATAGTAAATAATCTGCTCTCCATCGGCATTCTGGGTCCAGAGATTCTTAGGACGACGATTTTTATTGTTTTTGATGACGTCATTGGCGGCTTGGAGAATGGTTTTTGTTGAACGATAATTCTCCTCTAACAAAACGAC
>CAJZDE010000184.1:0-3464 GCA_915063165.1 uncultured Streptococcus sp. | reverse complement strand
GAATTTCATCATTGATGAATAAGTCTTGTTTTGCTATGGTTTTCACCTCTTTTTTATTATTAGAGAAAAACAATAGCGGACTCGTAATAATACAAGCCCGCACGTTATGATAGCGTTTCTTAGAAACTTTTCATCCGTAGGGCCAGGCAACTTGATGTCACAAGGCGAGAAGCTCTCACTTCTGCTTTTCTCAACTTTTATATGATACCAAGTTTTCTATCCCTTGTCAAGATAAAAAGTCAATTTTTCGAAAAATTTGTCTATTTTATCGAACCGTTTCAATTCTCCAACTATTCCATCCTTTAAAGCGAATGGCTCCTTGCTGGTCTGTTCGGTAAATCTTACTCTTGATGGATTCTATTCGTGTCAAGGTTTCCTGATGGGGTAGTTTGGCACGATTGTTCTTGCCCACTGAAATGAGAGTAATCTCTGGTTTGAGCTGTTCTAGGAAAGCTGAATTGGATGATGTTTTAGCACCATGTTGGCCTGCTTTCAGGACATCCACCTCTAAGTCAGGGTATTGCTTTAGAAGATCCTTCTCTCCCTTCTCTTTCAAATTTCCTGTGAAGAGAAAGTGCTTATCCAAAAGTTTTCCATAAAGAACCAGAGAATCATCATGACTTCCATCTCCCATCTTCCTTGGAGATAGGACTTCTAAGTAACTGCCAAAAATCGGGAAATTCTCCCCAGCTGCCACACTACGTACCTTGTTTTGACTTGCTTCTAGTTCCGCTACAAATTCCTTCTGTGTCAGACTTCCTTTTGATACTAAAATCTCTCCAACATGGAAAGCCTTGATTACCTCCAGTAAATCACCAACATGTTCCTTGTCTGTATTGGTCAAAATCAGCTGGTCAATCTTATCTACTCCTCGACTTTTAAGATAAGGAATCAAGGTTCTCTGGGCATTGCTGGTCGTCGCCTTTTCCTGCCAAGCTTGGATTTTCTTGTCAGATTCTGCTTTACCTCCTACATCTATGAGAATAGTTTTACCAGTTACATCCCGTAGGAAAATACTCTCCCCTTGCCCAACATCTAGCATGGTAATTTCATTTTCAAGTGGATGCTTGGTCAAGAAAAAGAGCCCCACAATAAAAAGACTGACTCCTGCTAGTCTTTTGATGTTTTTCCTCATGTCATAGAGCAAGGCTAATGAAACTAAGAGAAGAATCAAAAGCCATGCGGTGGGTTGACCAAAGACCAGTGGCCTGCTTGCCAGCTGCGATACCAAGCGAATGATGTCCTCCAACCACTCAAAAATAAAGTTAAACTGAGTGACTGGGTAAACGAAGGACAGAATGAATAAGATGGACAAAAGCGGCAAGAGGACCACATCAAACAGAAAGGAAAAGACAAAGGTCAAAAGGATGGACCAAGGCTGAAATTCTGCAAAATAAAAGGATAATATGGGCAATATTCCCAAAGAAATGACCAAACTTTCTCTGGCAACAGCCTTGAGTCCATCGCCTTCTTTGCTAGTCATGGTCAAGATAAAAGCGTAAGCGCAGGACAAGACCCCTCCTGCTGTCAAGAAAAAGTTGGGCATGATGATAAAGAGGACAAGGACCGTCAAGGCAAAATTGTCCAAGTCCTTAACACCATGTTGGGCTAGTAACTTTTGCAAGAGACTGCGAATGACCGAAGCTGAAAATCCTGTCAGACCGGCATAGATAAGGGAAAAGGGATAGGTCAACCATTTCAACTTTTCTTGAGTTACACCCAGACGCAATAAAAGTTTCTTAAAACCATCCATAAAAAATCCAACCTGCATACCTGACAAGGCAAAGAGATGGATAATACCAAGACTAGAGTATAGCTCATTCATCTCCTCGAAGTCAGTATCTAGATGTCCGAAAAGAAGACCCGTCATGTAGTTACGCATAGGATCTGGAAACTTTGTCTTGATCCAAACTATAGCCTTTCGACGTATACTAGACAGATTTTCTCCTATATCCCAACTGCTAACCTGTTTCACTGACTGGATGCGCTTAATAGTCAGTGTCTGGTAAATCCCCTGAGTCTTCAGATAGCCTTGGTAGTCAAATCCACCAAAATTTCTCTGGCCTTCTGGCTCGGAAAGTTTTCCTTCTAGTTCAATCTCATGAAGGTCTGTCAAGGCTTGAAAGTGCTCTTTCTCCTCCTCGGACTGGAGTTTATAGTAAACTTGGAAGGTACGGCCGTCAGCCTTTCCCCGAAAGGACAGACTATCTCCATTGACTTTGATAGTATCTGGTAAAATCCGTACCTTCTCAACAGAATCCATTAGGTTTTGACTTGCTTGTGTCTGTTGCCAAGTTTGAAACAGAAACCAAAATCCAAAAACTCCACAAATCGCTAGAACTTTACCAGCCGATTTCCAAGGAAATTGGAAAAAGAGACAGACGATCAAAAAAACAAAACCTAGCAATGCGAGATAGGACACTCTAAAAATGGCATAGTAAAGCCAGAGTAACAGAAAACTCAGATAGATTAGGGGAATTGGGAAATTCTTAATCCACGGTAACATAATCTTTTAGCTTTTCTATGGTCTTAGCGCCAATGCCAGAGACTTTCTTGAGTTCATCTACCGACTTGAATTTGCCATTTGCCTCACGATGGTCGATAATATCCTGTGCTCGCTTTCCTCCCAAGCCTTTGACCTGCTTGAGTTCTTCCAGACTAGCTTTATTGAGGTTGACCTTCTTATCTTTACTTGTCGAAGGAGTCGTTCCAGAGGCAGCCTGCTGACTAGCCGCTTCTTCTCCCTTAGTTGGAACATAGACAAGAGCCTCGTCACTGACTTTCTGTGCTAGATTGAGCGACTTGCTATCTGCCTCATCTGTCAAGCCACCTGCCTTCTGAACGGCATCATGAACTCGACTTCCTACTGGCAAATCATAAATCCCTGGCGATTTAACAGCACCTTTGACATCTACTGTGATTAGATCTTGTTCAGTTGATTCTTCCTTTTCCTCCTTCTTGATTTCTTTTTCAGATGATGAATCCTTTGAAACAGCTGCAACTTCAGCCTGCAAATTTGTTTCTGTGACGGGTGTTTGTGTAGATGGTTTTAGCAAGAAAAATCCGCCCAAGGCCAAACCCAAACCAGCACAGATGACAATGATTTTATACTCTTTGATTTTCTCAATAATTGCTTCCATATTTTCTCCTCTCTTAAGTTATTCGCAAGAGAAATAAAAAACAGTCGAAAATTTCTTTTCAACTGCTTATTTATTTGCAAAATAGTCTTCCTTAGTCAAGACATAATGAACTCTTGTGATAATTCGTCCTGGTTCTCTATTATCCATTCTGGCATAGGGTTCTTCGTGGGAAAAACACATACCTGATTTCTCCATGACCTTTCCTGATGCGGGATTGTCTTTATCGTGAAGAGCGGTCAACTTGTTCATTCCAATCTTCTCAAAAGCCAGTTCAATCACGGCACGATTGGCTTCTGTCGTCAATCCTTGATTCCAATATTTTTT
>CAJZDE010000183.1:0-3487 GCA_915063165.1 uncultured Streptococcus sp. | reverse complement strand
AAATGATTTCAGTCGTTTCTTGAAAGAAGATTCCAAGACCAAGACTCAAATTTTGAAGAAAATCTTTGGAACGGGTATCTTTGACCGTTTCCAAAAGACCTTGGAAGAGCGTCTTCGTCAGAGCAATAAGGATATGGAGAAGCGCCAGGCTCAACTAGATGGCCATTTTGCCAGTCAGGTTTGGTCTGAGGAAGAATTAGCTATCTTGGCCCAAACACCAGCTTATGAAAAATTGGCACGTCTTGAAGAACTTTTGGCGCAACGGCAAGATAATCTTGAAGAGCAAAAAAGCATCTTGAAGGAAGCCCATGAGGATTTCGCTAAGCTGCAGAAGAGCTTGCAAACTGCACAAGATGTGGCAAAGATTTTCCAAGAATTGGATCTAGCCAAGGAGCGTTACCGTCTGGAAATTGAGGAAGGTACTCAGGAACAGGCAGAAGCAGAAGCGCATCTGGAGGAATTGCAGTTTGCCCAAGGCTTGCAGGAAACCATTAGCAGTTTGAATGAGTATCAGAAGCAGTTGTTTCAATTAGAACAAGACCTTGAAATCGCTCAAGAAGCACTAAGTGCTAAGTGGCAGTCTTTTGAGGAAGTTAAGGCTCAAAAAGAGGCACTGGAAGCTCAGAAGGAGGATTTTCTTCAAAAAGAAGAGAAACTGAAAGCGTGGGAAAAGGACATTATCTACGCCCAGAGTCTTGCCCAAGAGCAGGAGAAAATCAAACGTTCACGTACTAACTACAAGCAGTTGGAAGAAACATATCAGCAGGCTTCGGAAGTGATTGAGTCTCTAAACAAGTCTTTGTCAGATTTGGAGGCCAATCGTCTTAGTTTAGAGAGTTTGCATGAGGCCGAAAAACTCCTCCAGTCTGTGGGTTACAGTGTGGATAAGCAACTGGATCAGAACCTGAAAGAAATAGAGGGCTTGAATCAGGAGTTGGCAAAGACCGAAAAACGTCATCAAAGGCTATCCTTGGAAATTGACCAAGCTCAAGAAATTCTCAAAGAATTGGAAGAGCAGTTAAGTAGGAGTCTAGAATCACGTCGTCAGCTCATGATTGCCCAGTTGCAGGCAGAATTAGAGGATGGTCAGCCCTGTATGGTCTGTGGTTCCTTGGATCATCCTAAGGTCGATGATGGTACACAGGCTAATGAAGCAGCCTTGAAGAATCTCATGGATAAGGTCGAGGCACTTCAAGTTCAAAAAGAAAAGCAAGTCGCTACTTTATCAAATCGTCAGGCTACTTTGAATGAAGTTGAGACTTACCGTCAAGGTTTGCTGGACCAAGTGGCTAAAGTTAAGCTGACTCTTGAAAAACACTATCAAGAACTCGAAGAGCAAGTTAAGGGACAGTTTGAATTTGACTTTTCAGAGGATTATGAAGCTGTCCGAGGGAAAGCCTTGTTGAGTGCTGTTGAGAATCATTATCAAGAACTCCAAAAACGCTATGATAAGGAAGAGGCAGACCGTATCCATTATCAAGAAGAGTTAGCTAAGGCCCAAGAAAAAGCGATAGATTTGGCTAAGAGCTATCAAGAAGCCAAGGCGGCGCTTGACCAAGCTAAGGAACGCCTAAAAGACTTGCAGGAAGCTCATCCAGAGCTGGAGTCTGTAGAGGATTATCAAGAACGAATTTCCCTTGCGAAGCAGGAGTTGGACCTCTATAATAAGGTAGTCAAGGACAATGGTGAGGCCTACAACCAACTTCGTGCCGACATTCAAGGCATCAAGGGGCAACTTGAGATCTTGACCAAGTCTAAAGAAAAGACCAGTCAAGAAACGAAGCGTTTATCGGCTGAATTGGACCAAAGTCTTATGGCTGAAGGGGCGCTCACCAATGACCTAGAGCAAATCCAGTTTTGGTTACTTGAAGTGAACAAGCAAGCTATTCCTAAGATTCAGTCCCAATTGACAAGTTACCAAACCCTTAAACAAGAATTGCAGACCCAGATTAGTAAGGGCCAAGAGCTTCTGCAAAATCAAGAAAAACTAGATTTGGCTGCTTTAACACAAGAGGTTCAAACTAGTCAGGAAAACTATGATAATCAACGGGCTCAGGTTGCTGTCATTGAGAAGGGGCTTAAGGATACGACGGCTACCTACCAAGCAGCCAAAACCCTTCAAGAAAGTAGCCAAGAGGCCTTTAAGGCCCACCAAGAACTCAGCGATTTGGTTAAGGTGGTTAAGGGAGAAAATACTGCTCTGACTGGGCGTCTCAATCTTGAGGTCTATGTTATCCGTCAGTATTTCCAACAAATCTTAGACTATGCTAATGCCAACTACATTGGCCTCTTAACGGATAACCGCTATTCCTTTGTCTTGAGCGAGGAAGGACGCAGGGCGAGTGATCACTTCGGTTTGGATATTAACGTCTATGACCAGCTGACAGGTAGTGAACGCTCCGTTAAATCCTTGTCTGGTGGTGAAACCTTTATCGCCGCACTGGCCATTGCCCTATCCCTCTCAGAAGTTGTGCAAAATACCAGCAAGGGTGCTGTCGTTGAAGCCCTCTTCATCGACGAAGGTTTCGGTTCGCTAGATAAGGAAGCCCTCACCAAGGCTATCGCGGTCCTAGAACAAATTGGAGAAAACCGAATGGTCGGAGTCATCAGCCACGTGGACGACATGAAAGAAGGCATCGATCAGCAACTAGCCATCATCAAGTCGCATGATGGTAGTAGTTATATTAAGGTTATGCCGAAAGATTAGAATAAGTTAAATTCAGAAATTAAAGACAGTCTAACTATGTATTGATATGTTCTAAGAATACTGACTAATTCTATTAGTTAACTATGCTAGAAGACTAATTAATTATTCTTCACACTATATTGGACTTAGGGGTAAATGTTACTGCAATAAAAAGTTGACTTTGGTCAGCTTTTTTGTTTTTGCTTCTAGTTTCCAACTATTTGAAAAAGCCTTATAATGATAGTAAAGAGTGACTTGATTGTAAGAAAGGTAGATATGCTCGAAGCCCTGAAATCAGTAGAGTAATTCACGGTTTTAAACAGTAAATCAGTTGACAAAGTCCCTGCTTCTTGGTAGAATAAGAACTGTCGTAAAGACAAATAACTTCTTCTTGGTTGCAGGCATGCCAACCTGTCACTCGGATGAAGCCAAATAAAAAGGAGAAACATCATGGCAATCTCAAAAGAGAAAAAAAATGAAATCATCGCACAATATGCACGTCACGAAGGTGATACAGGTTCAGTAGAGGTTCAAGTTGCTGTCCTTACTTGGGAAATCAACCACCTTAACGAACACATCAAACAACACAAAAAAGACCACGCTACTTACCGTGGATTGATGAAAAAAATCGGTCGCCGTCGTAACTTGCTTGCATACTTGCGTAAAAACGACGTTAACCGTTACCGTGAGTTGATTAACTCTCTAGGACTTCGTCGTTAATCTGCTTTATTTTCCACTTACATTGCGTTGTCACCTTACCTCGATATACTCAAGTATAATCTTCGGTTACGGTTCCTAGCA
>CAJZDE010000182.1:0-3499 GCA_915063165.1 uncultured Streptococcus sp. | reverse complement strand
GAAAAGACTTTGGCGATGTTGTTTCAGAAAAGATGGTCAACTATGGCCAAGAATGGCAAGGAATCAATTTTGCAGATGCACAAGACCCATACTACAATCCTGATAAAGCTAAAGCTAAATTTGCAGAAGCTAAGAAAGAATTGGAAGCTAAGGGTGTACAATTCCCAATCCACTTGGATGTATCTGTAGACCAATCAGCTAAAAAAGGTGTACTTGAAGCAAGTTCTTTGAAACAATCCATCGAATCTGTTCTAGGAGCTGAGAATGTGGTTATCGATATCCAACAGCTATCAACAGATGACTTTGACAACTCTACTTACCTAGCTCAAACTGCAGCTCAAAAAGACTTTGATATCTATAATGGGGGTTGGAGTGCGGACTACTTGGATCCATCAAGCTATCTTGATATCTTAAATGTCAATAACGGTGGTATGTTGCAAAACATTGGTCTAGAACCAGGTGAGGTCAATGACAAGGCTAAGGCAGTTGGTCTGGATACTTACACTCAAATGCTAGAAGAAGCGAACAAGGAGCAAGAACCAGCAAAACGTTATGAAAAATATGCTGAAGTTCAAGCTTGGCTCGTTGATAGCGCCCTTGCTATTCCAAACGTTTCTCAGGGTGGAACACCGACCTTGAGAAAGACAGTTCCATTCTCATCGCCATTCTCACAAGCTGGAAATAAGGGTGTTGAATCATACAAGTACCTCAAGTTGCAAGATAAGACTGTAACGGCTGATGAGTATGAAAAAGCTAAAGAAAAATGGCTGAAAGAAAAAGAAGAATCAAATAAAAAAGCCCAAGAAGAACTGGCAAAACACGTTAAATAACCAGTCTATTCAACAGGAAAAACGATAGTTTCTAAAGGAACTATCGTTTTTATATAGTTTGAAACTATAACTAGCTCTTGAAAACAAGAAAATGAGTTAGTGAAAATAAGTGGTACAATAGTTACTATAGATTTGGAGGTATTGTATGAGCAAAGAACTACACATCAACACAATTTTGGCCCAGGCTGGGATCAAGTCAGATGAGGCTACAGGTGCCTTGGTAACACCGCTTCATTTTTCAACCACTTATCAGCATCCGGAGTTCGGTCAGTCTACGGGATTTGACTATACTCGGACTAAAAACCCAACTCGCAGTAAAGCGGAGGAGGTCTTGGCGGCTATTGAGTCAGCAGACTATGCCCTAGCGACAAGCTCAGGAATGGCTGCGATTGTACTGGCCTTTAGTGTTTTTCCAGTAGGAAGTAAAGTCTTGGCTGTGCGTGATCTGTATGGGGGTTCTTTCCGTTGGTTCAACCAAGTGGAGCAAGAAGGCCGTTTCCATTTTACCTATGCCAATACAGAAGAAGAGCTAATTGCTGAGTTAGAGAAAGATGTGGATGTTCTCTATATCGAAACACCAACCAATCCCTTGATGTTGGAATTTGATATTGCCAAACTAGCCAAACTAGCTCATGCCAAGGGTGCCAAGGTAGTGGTGGACAATACCTTCTACAGTCCGATTTATCAACGTCCGATTGAAGACGGTGCGGATATCGTTCTTCATTCTGCCACCAAGTACTTAGCAGGGCACAATGATGTCTTAGCTGGGGTGGTTGTGACTAATAGTTTAGAACTATATGAGCAATTGTTCTACAATTTGAATACGACTGGTGCGGTCTTGTCACCATTTGATAGTTATCAGTTGATTCGTGGTCTCAAAACCCTGCCTCTTCGTATGGAGCGTTCTACAGCCAATGCCCAAGAAGTGGTTGCCTTTTTGAAGGCTTCACCTGCTGTCAAGGAAGTGCTCTATACAGGACGTGGAGGCATGATTTCCTTTAAAGTAGTGGATGAAAAACGTATTCCTCATATTTTAAATAGCCTCAAGGTCTTCTCTTTTGCGGAAAGTTTGGGTGGGGTGGAGAGTCTGATCACCTATCCGACGACTCAAACCCATGCGGATATTCCAGCAGAAGTGCGCCATTCCTATGGCTTAACAGATGACCTCTTGCGCTTGTCAATTGGGATTGAAGATGCTAGAGATTTGATTGCGGACTTGCGCCAAGCTTTGGAAGGATAAGGTAGATATGGGAAAATATGATTTTACAAGTCTGCCCAATCGTTTTGGGCACCATACCTATAAATGGAAAGAAGCAGAAGCTGACCGAGAAGTTCTACCAGCCTGGATAGCAGATATGGACTTTGTGGTTTTGCCTGAGGTTCGACAAGCTGTACAAGCCTATGCAGATCAGTTAGTCTATGGCTATACTTATGCTAGTGATGCTTTGATTCAGTCGGTTCAGGACTGGGAAGCCAATCAACACGGGTATCGCTTTGACAAGGATTCCCTCGTCTTTATAGAGGGAGTGGTACCAGCTATTTCAACAGCTATTCAAGCCTTTACAAAAGAAGGAGAGGCTGTTCTGATTAATACACCGGTCTATCCACCGTTTGCACGCAGTGTCAAACTGAACAATCGCAGATTGATTACCAATTCTTTGGTGGAAAAGGATGGGCTGTTTGAGATTGACTTTGACCAGTTGGAGAAGGAATTGGTGGAAGAGGATGTGAAGCTTTATATCCTTTGCAATCCCCACAATCCTGGTGGACGTGTTTGGGAAAAGGAAGTGTTAGAAAAGATTGGTCATCTCTGCCAAAAACACGGTGTTTTGCTTGTTTCAGATGAGATTCATCAAGATTTGGCCCTCTTTGGTCACAAACACCAGTCATTCAACACCATTGATCCCGCCTTTAAAGATTTTGCCCTTATCCTGAGCAGTGCCACTAAGACCTTTAATATTGCTGGGACCAAGAATTCCTATGTTGTCATTGAAAATCCCAAGCTTCGTCTGGCTTTCCAAAAACGCCAGTTGGCCAATAACCAGCATGAAATCTCAGGCTTGGGGTATTTGGCGACAGAAGCTGCCTACCGTTATGGTAAGGACTGGCTAGGAGAGTTAAAAGAAGTCATCGAGGACCACATTAACTATGTAGTGGATATTTTGGGCAACGAAACCAAGATTAAGGTCATGAAACCGCAAGGTACCTACTTGATTTGGCTTGATTTTTCAGCCTATGACCTAACAGATGACCGCTTGCAAGAGCTTTTGAAGAATGAAGCCAAGGTTATCTTGAACCGAGGTTTGGACTTTGGGGAGGAGGGAACTCTTCATGCCCGTCTCAATGTAGCTATGCCGAATTCAGTACTAGAAGAAGTTTGCCAACGCATCGTGACCACTTTTGCTACACTTTAAAAATCCAGCCTTCTAGGAGAAAAGTCTTCCTAGAAGGCTATTTTCATAGGGGAAAATGTGGTATAATGAAAAGATAAGATAAAGGGGTAACTATGGCTAAATTGATTCCGGGAAAGTTGCGCATGGAGGGGGTTGCACTCTATGAAACAGGCAACATTGAGATTATCAAGGAAAAAGGGAATCGCCTCTATACTCGTGTGGCGGGAGAAGTCTTGCGCTACAGTTTAGAGTATGATCTGGATTTTTGTGCTTGCG
>CAJZDE010000181.1:0-3529 GCA_915063165.1 uncultured Streptococcus sp. | reverse complement strand
CTGGAGTTCAGACGTGTGCTCTTCCGATCTAGATCTTGTTCTCACATTTTTTTATAGGATAAGAACAGATTCTTTATTTGCATCGTCCTCAGTTGCCGCAGTAGCTTCTACTTCAACTGACTCTTCATGCTGGTCACTTTCTTCTGTCTGTTGATTTTGTTGAGCTTCAAACTCAGCTAATTCTTTGTTGCCAGCCTCGATACGAGCTTGCAATTCAGCAACTTCTTCTGGTGTGAATTGACGAGTCATATCAATAGGCTCTTCCTCTGGTTGTAAAGATACAGTTTCACCAAGAACTTCACCCACCACTTCTTTAAAGGCTTCATCACTTGTCTGAAGGTAAGTAGCTGTTGGGCGAAGAATATCTTCCCAATCAGATGACTCGACAATAGCCAATTGACTTTCAATCGTAGACTTGAGGCGTTGATGGAATACACGGCTCTTATTCTTCAACTCTTCTGTCTCAACAGCCACTCTCTTCGCATTATCTGTAGCCTGACGGAGAATTTCATTTGCCTTGTATTTCGCTTCTTCAAGCAAACGCTGAGCGTCTTGTTCAGCTTGTTGAATAATATTGTTTGAACGTTCTTGAGCAGCTTGTTTAACACGCTCCGCTGTATCTTGAGCAATCAAAACTGACTGACTCAAGGAATCCTTCATCTCATCAAAGTAAGATAAACGTTCTTCCAAACTTTTGATGTGTGTCTCTTTATCGTGATTACTACGAACCAAGTCTTCATAATCACGAACAACGATATCAAGAAACTCGTCTACTTCTTCTGGGTCAAAACCTCTAAATCTTGTGCCAAAGGTTTTATCTTTAATTTCTAACGATGTAATTGGCATACTTTTCCTCACTTACTTAATAAAAAATAGAATCATTAATTGCTTCTGGTTCTTGCTCGCTTGTTACTGTTCTCTTAGGAATATCATTCGTATAATAGGAAAGACGTTCCTCTAGTTTTTTGATATAGAGTTCAGTTTCATCTTTGTATCGAATCATCTCCTCTAATTCAAAGTAAATCTTATCTAGAAAGAGGTCAACTTCTTCCTGATTGTAGCCTCTGAATGTTCTTGAGAAAGCTTTATCACTTATTTCTTGTGGTGTAATCGACATATTTTTTCTCACTTGCTTAAAAGTAGCCGGACTGTTAGTTTTTTCTTATCCTTTTTGGTCTGTCCATTGTCTTTGACAATTTTTAGACGACCAAACTTTCTCACACTGATCAAATCTCCAACTGCGACCTGGTAATCAGTTTTTTCAACCACATGATAATTTACCTGGACAGATTTTTTCTCAATCAGTTGACTAGTTTGATTTCTAGATAATTTCAAGGCACTTGATAAGAGGGCATCCAATCGAAAACTCGAAACTAAAATTTCTCGTTCTCTATAATCAATTTTAGACAAAATCCTATCGGTAAAAGGACATTCCTCCAGCGATACAGGAAGTCTGCCAATCTTTCTTATTCCATCCTGAAAAAGAGGAATGAAATCACGATTGACAAAAATCTGTGCTCTCTTTTCATCTACCAATATATCACCAAATAATTTACGGTCAATTCCTAGTTGGTTGATAATTGTTCCCAATATTTTTCCATGACTCAGTTGCTCAAACTTACTCGGATAGCAAATTTCCAACAAGGCCATTTCAAAGTCTGATATCTCCGGTTCAAAGTAATCTGGATAGAGAAGAACTCGAACCGACTCTGTCGGAAGAAAATCACCACTACTTTGGCAACCCAGTCCATATGTCCCAGCTAGTACCCTCAAAATCTGTTCCTGATGGGGATTGATAAAAGGAGTAAGTACCGGCGCATAGGTATCTTCTACCCGCTTGATCCACTCTAATCCCTTATCAATAAAGGGAATATCATCTTGGGAAAAATGCTGATAAATGGCTCGATTTACTGTCATAGTAATAGGACTAGTCGTGTTAAGAGATTTCCAACAAACTGAATCAGAATCAGCGCTGCCCAAACCGTAAAGTCAAGACCAGCAAATTGTAGATTGAGTTTACGAAGTGGCTCAATAACTGGGCGAGCAAGTCTGATAACTAGGCGTCCCAGCTGGCTTTCATAGGCATTTGGAAACCATGAAAGAAGAGCAAATGCAACGAGAATGATGGAATAAATGCTAACCGCATTTTGGATTAAACGAATTAAGAAAATCATTATCTTGCTCTATTTCGTTTAATATCAAAACCAAACTCAGCGCTTTGTGATTCGTCTGGAAGTTTGATATCTTCAATATTCACGACAACGTTGACAGGAGTCAATAGATACATCGTGCTCGCAACTTTTTTCATATTTCCAGCCAAGACATGACGGGCTCCATCTAAGTAATCAAGGCAACGACGGGCTTGAACCTCTGTCATATATTGGAAATCAATCAAAATACTTTCATTTCCAGCCAACAAATCTACAATCTCAGTTGCATCTTCATATTTTCTTGGATAGCGAACGTCAATTGTCACTTTCTCATCTGAACGATGGCTTTGCATTGCCAATTCTTGCTGACGCGCATGAAGACGAGTAATATTTGCATCTTTTGCTGATCCTGACTGAGCAGGTGCTGGTAATTCTTTAGAAGATGAGATGGCTGGGCTAACTGTTTCCTCTTGTTGAGTCTGGTAGTTAGTCGTTTCTTCTCCGTCTTCTGTAAAATAATCTATAAATTTATCGAATCTATCTTTTAAAGACATAGCTCTCTCCTATTTAAAAAATGCTGTACCGATTCGAACAAAGGTTGAGCCGAACTGAATCGCTTCCTTAAAATCACGACTCATTCCCATGCTTAGCTCTGTCATCGGCATATTAGGGATTTGTTTTTCTCTAATTTCTGCTTGCAGAGCCTGCGTATCCTTGAAAATTTCTTTCAATTCATCACTGTCTGCCTCAAAAGGAGCCATGGTCATTAAACCAACATACTCAATCTGATCTAACTTAGCCAATTCTGGCAAAAGTTCTAGCAATTCTTCTTTTGAAAATCCATGCTTGCTTTCTTCCCCAGAAATATTGACCTGCAAGAAACACTTGATAACATGATCTGTTCTCTTTTGAATTTCCTGGGCTAACTTTAAGGAGTCTAAAGCATGAAAGTAATCCACATATGGGATTACTTCTTTCACTTTCCGTCTCTGTAGTGTTCCTATTAAATGCCAAGTAACTGGGTAATCTTTCAAGGCCTGATATTTTTCTAAAAATTTATCGACTCGATTTTCACCTATATGACGGACACCAAGCGGAAGCAAGGCTTCCGCTGTTTGTACATCTACATACTTTGTCACTGCGATTACTGAAACAGCATCTAGAGCACGGTTGGCTTCTTGACTAGCATCAGCTATTTGCTGAAAAACTAATTCAGTATTTTTTTTCAAATTCATTGATTAACGATTTTTGAAGAATGGAGGTGTATCCAATTCATCTTCATCTTGTGAAACTGGTGTTTCGAAGCGTTCTACTGGTGAAACAACTGGATCTGTTTGGCGAACAATTGACTCACGACGCAAGTCCCAGTCTCCAAAAGC
>CAJZDE010000180.1:0-3559 GCA_915063165.1 uncultured Streptococcus sp. | reverse complement strand
TGGTCAAGTTTCCAACTTTAGTAAACGACCTACTCACCAATATTTCTCCTTAAAAGATGATCATGCAGTCATTCAAGCGACCATCTGGTCTGGGATTTATCAAAAATTAGGTTTCGACCTGGAAGAAGGGATGAAAATCAATGTGATTGGGCGAATTCAGGTTTATGAACCGAGTGGGAGCTACTCTATCATCATTGAAAAGGCTGAGCCTGATGGGGTCGGGGCTCTCGCGATTCAGTTTGAACAACTCAAGAAGAAACTGACGGAAGAAGGCCTGTTTCAAGAACGTTTCAAACAACCTCTTCCCCAATTTGCTAAGCGAATCGGTGTGGTAACCAGTCGCAGTGGAGCTGTTATTCGAGATATTATCACGACCGTCAGCAGACGTTTTCCAGGTGTTGATATCCTTCTCTATCCGACCAAGGTACAAGGTGATGGAGCTGCGGAGGAAATTGCTCGAAATATTGCGCGTGCCAATCAACGTGAGGACCTAGATGTTCTCATCATTGGTCGTGGTGGGGGTTCCATTGAGGATCTCTGGGCTTTTAACGAAGAGATCGTGGTACGGGCTATTTTTGAATCCCGTTTACCCATCATCTCTAGTGTTGGTCATGAGACGGATGTGACCTTGGCGGATTTTGTGGCAGATAGACGGGCTGCAACGCCAACAGCTGCGGCTGAATTGGCAACGCCTGTGACCAAGTTGGATCTCTTGACCCATTTGCAAAATCAAGAAAAGCGGATGGCGACAGCAGTTCAGAATGTCCTATCTAAGAAACAAGAAGCTCTGAAAAAATGCAGTCAGTCAGTCATCTTTAGACAACCAGAGCGCTTGTATGATGGTTATTTACAACGATTAGATCAACTACAACTACGATTAAAACAAAGTTTGCGTACACAGATTTCTGATAGCAAGCAATTAGTCCAAGCAAGGACGCATCAATTGGTACAATTATCACCTATAACCAAAATCCAACGCTATCAGGACTGGCTTACTCAGTTGGACAAGCTCCTCCGTAGCCAAATGGCGCTGGTTTATGATGCCAAGGTTGCTGAGGTCAAGCGACTTTCGGAAGCCTTGCTGATGTTGGATACCAGTCGAATTGTGGCGCGTGGCTATGCAATTGTCAAAAAAGAAGAGTCAGTAGTCGATTCGGTTAAGATGTTGAAGAAAAAAGACCAAGTAACGCTTTTGATGCGAGATGGTCAAGTAGAATTAGAGGTTAAAGATGTCAAAACAAAAGAAATTTGAGGAAAATCTAGCAGAACTGGAGACCATTGTCCAAAGTTTGGAAAATGGTGAAATCGCTCTGGAAGATGCAATTGCGGCCTTTCAAAAGGGCATGGTCTTGTCAAAAGAGCTCCAAGCGACGTTAGACAAGGCTGAAAAGACCTTGGTCAAGGTCATGCAAGAAGACGGAACAGAAAGTGATTTCGAATGAAGAAGCAAGAAAAATTAGCTCTTGTCGAGTCAGCTTTGGAAGATTTTTATGGAGACCAGCAGTTTGCTTCTAGTTTGCGAGAGTCCGTTCTCTATTCCATTCATGCTGGTGGCAAGCGTATCCGGCCTTTTCTCTTGTTAGAAGTTCTGGAATCCTTGCACGTTACTATTAGACCAGCACATGCTCAAGTGGCTGCGGCCTTGGAAATGATTCATACAGGGAGCTTGATTCACGATGATCTTCCTGCCATGGATGATGATGATTACCGTCGTGGTCGGTTGACCAATCATAAGAAATTTGGCGAAGCGATGGCAATATTGGCAGGAGATGCCTTGTTCCTAGATCCCTATGCCTTGATAGCTCAGGCAGATTTGCCAAGTCAGATCAAGGTGGACTTGATTGCCAACCTATCCCTTGCTTCAGGAAGTCTGGGAATGGTTGCAGGGCAGGTTTTAGATATGGAAGGTGAACACCAACATTTGTCTTTGGAAGAACTTCAGACCATTCATGCTAATAAAACAGGTAAGTTACTTGCCTATCCTTTCCAAGCAGCAGCTATCATAGCAGAATTAGCACCAGAGTTACAAGCAAAACTGAAAACTGTGGGTGAATTGATTGGCCTTGCCTTTCAAGTCAGGGATGATGTGTTAGATGTGACAGCTAGTTTTGAGGAAATCGGGAAGACACCACAAAAGGATTTGAAGGCAGAAAAGTCAACCTATCCAGCCTTGTTGGGTTTGGAGGAGGCCATTGCTTTTTGTAACCAAACTCTGGATCAAGCTAATGTAAAATTAGAAGAAATTGCCCAACAGGTTCCCTTCAAGATAGAATCGATTGTGAAAGTAGTAGAAAGTTTGAGAATCAATGGCTAAGGAAAGAGTGGATGTACTAGCTTATAAACAGGGCTTGTTTGAAACGCGAGAACAGGCCAAGCGCGGTGTCATGGCAGGTCTAGTCGTAGCTGTCCTCAATGGGGAGCGCTTTGACAAACCAGGAGAGAAAATCCCAGATGACACTGAGCTAAAACTCAAGGGTGAAAAACTCAAGTATGTCAGTCGTGGTGGTCTAAAACTGGAGAAGGCCTTGCAGGTCTTTGATTTGTCAGTCGAGGGAGCGACAACGATTGATATTGGAGCTTCCACTGGAGGATTTACTGACGTCATGTTGCAAAATGGTGCTGAGTTGATCTTTGCAGTCGATGTTGGCACCAATCAGTTGGCTTGGAAATTACGTCAAGACCCGCGGGTTGTCAGCATGGAGCAGTTTAATTTTCGTTATGCTGAAAAGACTGATTTTGAGCAGGAACCAAGCTTTGCCAGTATTGATGTGAGTTTCATTTCCCTCAGTCTGATTTTGCCTGCTTTGCATCGTGTCTTGGCTGATCAAGGTCAGGTGGTGGCACTTGTCAAACCCCAGTTTGAAGCAGGTCGTGAGCAGATTGGGAAAAATGGAATCATTCGAGATGCCAAGGTTCATCAAACTGTCCTTGAATCTGTCACTGCTATGGCAGTTGAGCAAGGTTTTTCAGTGCTTGGATTAGACTATTCACCAATCCAAGGTGGACATGGAAACATTGAATTTCTGGCATATTTGAAAAAGGAAGAGGGAGCAAGTAATCAAGTTGCCCCCGAAATAGAAAAAGTTGTAGAGAGAGCACATAGAGAATTTAAAGATGAATAAAAAAGAGAGACTTGAAAAAATTAGAAGATTTGTTACGGATTATCAAATCGGGACTCAGGAAGAAATCGTTGAGCATTTGAAGGAAGCAGGTATTTCTGCTACGCAAGCCACTGTCTCAAGGGACATCAAGGAGCTTGGGATTGTTAAAATTCCTTTGAAGAACAACACCTATATCTATGAGTTGCCAAAATCAATCGTCAAAAGTTTGCAGTTGGCTGAGGACAATATTGTGAGTTCTGAGTTAATGGGAAATATGATCAACCTTGCTGTCATTCCTGGAAATACTATTTTTGTGAAGAGTCAGCTGGTTGAAGCATTTTCTGAACAGATTTTTAGCTGTCTAGCTGATGATGATTCTATCTTAATTGTAGCTAGAACAGCAGAGGCAGCTGAAGAAATTGTTGAACAAGTCAAAAAATGGTAGGTCAGTATGTTAC
>CAJZDE010000179.1:0-3578 GCA_915063165.1 uncultured Streptococcus sp. | reverse complement strand
ATCCATTATTTACTATAAAATGAGAAGGAAAAACGTCAAACTTTTATATTGCAAATAGGAGAAAAAATGACAAAAACATTAAAACGTCCTGAGGTTTTATCACCTGCAGGAACTTTAGAGAAGCTGAAAGTAGCTGTTCAATACGGTGCGGACGCAGTCTTCATCGGCGGACAGGCCTATGGTCTTCGTAGCCGTGCAGGAAACTTCACCTTTGAACAGATGGAAGAAGGCGTGCAGTTCGCTGCAAAGTACGGTGCCAAGGTCTATGTGGCTGCTAACATGGTTATGCACGAAGGAAACGAAGCTGGTGCTGGAGAATGGTTCCGTAAGTTGCGTGACATCGGGATTGCCGCAGTTATCGTATCAGATCCAGCCTTGATTATGATTGCAGCAACAGAAGCACCAGGTTTAGAAATCCACCTCTCTACCCAAGCAAGTGCCACTAACTATGAAACTCTAGAGTTTTGGAAAGAACTTGGTCTAACTCGTGTGGTTTTGGCCCGTGAAGTTTCAATGGAAGAATTGGCAGAAATTCGCAAACGTACAGACGTTGAGATCGAGGCCTTTGTCCACGGAGCTATGTGTATTTCTTACTCAGGTCGCTGTACGCTATCAAACCACATGAGTATGCGTGATGCCAACCGTGGTGGTTGTTCACAGTCTTGTCGTTGGAAATACGATCTTTACGATATGCCTTTTGGTCAAGAACGTAAGAGTCTTAAAGGTGAAATCCCAGAAGAATTTTCAATGTCAGCCGTCGACATGTCCATGATTGACCATATCCCAGATATGATCGAAAACGGTGTAGACAGTCTCAAGATTGAAGGTCGTATGAAGTCTATCCACTATGTTTCGACTGTAACCAACTGTTACAAGGCGGCTGTAGATGCTTATCTCGAAAGTCCTGAGAAATTTGAAGCTATCAAACAAGACTTGGTGGACGAGATGTGGAAGGTTGCCCAGCGTGAACTGGCAACAGGTTTCTACTACGGTACACCTTCAGAAAATGAACAGTTATTTGGTGCTCGTCGTAAAATTCCTGAATACAAGTTTGTCGCTGAAGTGGTTGCTTATGATGATGCGACTCAAACGGCAACCATTCGTCAACGAAATGTCATCAACGAAGGTGACCAAGTTGAGTTTTACGGACCAGGTTTCCGTCATTTTGATACTTATATAGAAGAGCTTCATGACGCCAAGGGCAATAAAATCGACCGTGCTCCAAATCCAATGGAACTCTTGACAATCAAGGTCCCACAACCTGTTCAAGCAGGAGACATGGTCCGCGCTCTCAAGGAAGGTCTTATCAATCTTTATAAGGAAGATGGGACAAGCGTCACGGTTCGTGCCTAGAGAAGGAAATGTGAATGAATCAAGCACAAGGTTTGTTAGTTGATGATGAAGGCAGATGTGTTCATTATCATAGTGAAAAGGATATTGTTTCACTCCAGTGTTATGAATGCAAGAAATACTATGCATGCTATCAGTGCCACAATGCTATGGAAACGCATTTGTTTTCGCCCTATCCCTTGGTGCTTTCTGAGGATCGACCAATCTTATGTGGGGTTTGTAAGAGGACAATGACTTTCCAAGAATACCAAAAACAGATGGCTTGTCCTTACTGCGGTGCACCATTTAATCCAGGTTGTAAACAACACTATTCCTACTATTTTAAATAAAATGAATCGATCCAAGTTCTTAACTTGGATTTTTCAGTTTGTTTCAGAAAATATAGTAAAAACAAGAAAAACTCGCAATCTAAAATGGGAAAACTTTCTATAGAATAGGGTAAAAATAGCAAAAATAGAAATAAATTACCTGAAACGCTTTCAACGTAAGTAAAAAGTTGACAAATCAAAATTTTAGGACTAAACTAAGTAAGTAAATTTTAAATAAAAGGAGAATTCATCATGAATTTAACATTTTTCGGTCTTTGTCTTGCTTGTATGGGTGTATCCCTTGCAGAAGGTATGTTGATGAACGGTTTGTTCAAATCAGCTGCTCGCCAACCAGACATCATTCCACAATTGCGTAGCTTAATGATCATGGGGATTGCCTTTATCGAAGGAACATTCTTTGTAACTCTCGTATTTTCATTTATCATCAAATAAAGAGAAGTATAAAATGGAAAAGGGAGGATTTTAGATGGAAGAAAGTATCAATCCAACCATCAATATTGGTCCTGTTACCTTTGATTTGACCTTGACAGTATTGACCTTGCTGTCGGTAGTCGTTATTTTTGGCTTTATCTATTGGGCAAGTCGGAATATGACAGTGAAACCCAAAGGAAAGCAAAATGTACTGGAGTATCTCTATGACTTCGTAGTCGGATTTACTGAACCGAATGTAGGCTCACGGTACATGAAAGATTACTCACTCTTTTACTTGTGTTTATTTCTTTTTATGGTTATCGCAAACAATCTTGGTTTGATGGCTAAACTTCAAACTACAGATGGGACAAACCTTTGGACATCGCCAACTGCCAATCTTCAGTTTGACTTGGCCTTGTCATTTGGAATTATCCTGATGACCCATATAGAAGGAATTCGTCGTCGTGGTGTTAAAAAGTATCTGAAAGGCTTTGTTACCCCAGGTTTTATGACACCGATGAATCTCCTTGAAGAAGTCACGAATTTCCTATCACTTGCTTTGCGGGTATTCGGAAATATCTTTGCCGGAGAAGTGATGGCTAGTTTGCTGATCACACTTTCTCATCAGGCTCTTTATTGGTATCCAGTCGCATTTGTTACCAATCTGGTCTGGACGGCGTTTTCTGTGTTTATTTCCTGTGTTCAGGCTTATGTATTCACAGTCTTGTCTTCTATGTATCTAGGAAATAAAATTAATGATGGAGAGTAGAAAGGAGTAACAGATGCACGTAACAGTAGGTGAATTAATTGGTAACTTTATTTTAATCGCTGGCTCTTTTATCCTTTTGATTGTCTTAGTTAAGAAATATGCGTGGTCAAACCTGACAAGTGTCTTCGAGGAAAGGGCAAATAAAATTGCTGCTGATATTGATGGAGCTGAACAAGCACGTCAAAAAGCAGAAACTCTTGCCCAAAAACGCGAAGATGAATTGGCTGGTAGTCGCAACGAAGCCAAAACAATCATTGAAAATGCTAAAGAGACTGCAGAGAAGAGTAAAGCAGATATTCTAGCAGATGCTAAAGTAGAAGCAGGTCGCTTAAAAGAGAAGGCGAATCAAGAAATTGCTCAGAATAAAGCTGAGGCTTTGCAAAGTGTTAAGGGCGAGGTGGCAGATTTGACGATTAGTCTCGCTGGTAAAATCATCTCAAAAAACCTTGACAGTCATGCTCATAAGGAACTCATTGATCAGTATATCGATCAGCTAGGAGAAGCCTAATGGACAAGAAAACAGCAAAGGTAATTGAAAAATACAGCATGCCTTTTGTCCAATTAGTGATTGAAAAAGGAGAAGAGGACCGGATTTTTTCAGACTTGGATCAAATCAAGCAAGTCGCAGAAGAAACGGACTTACCTTCTTTTTTAGCTCAGGTGGCAGTTGATGAGTCTGATAAGGAAAAAACAGTTGGTTTCTTTCAAGACTCTGTCTC
>CAJZDE010000178.1:0-3591 GCA_915063165.1 uncultured Streptococcus sp. | reverse complement strand
ATTATTCTCTGAAAGAGGCCGCAAATACCTTACCTTATGATATGCTAGATTTAATCAGAAGAACTTAGATGATGAAGAAAATGACGGAGGATGGGATATGAAAAAGTGGTGGAAGGAACTATTGGATAAGCCCTTATTGAAAGCTTTTTTGCATTATTATCAAGCATCGGATAGCGAGTTGACCAGTGTCGCTGTTGCCTACTATTGGTTGATTTCAATCTTTCCTTTGATCATGATAATGGTCAATATCTTGCCTTATTTTCAGATTCCGGTCTCAAATTTCTTACTGACAATCAAGGAATTTTTGCCTGATACGGTGTATGATGTGGTCGCCAAGATTGTCCGAGAAGTTCTGACTCAACCATCGACTGGTTTGCTGAGTTTTGCTGTTTTATCTGCACTCTGGACCTTTTCAAAATCAATGGATTTCCTTCAAAAAGCCTTTAACAAAGCCTATGGAGTAACCAAGAGTCGAGGGATTATCTTCCATCAGTTGATGAGTTTGCTTGTTAGCCTTGGCTTGCAGATTCTTTTTGCCTTGGCCTTGTTTTTGAGTATGTTTGGTCGTATGTTGCTCAACCTTCTCAAAACTTACTGGCAATCAGATAGTCCGCTATTTTCCTACCTGCAAGATTTTACAGGCCCTCTGGTCTATGCCTTGATCTTTGCCATTCTGGTTATGATCTATTACTTCCTTCCAAAAGTAAAAGCACCACGAATCCGCTATGTTTTACCAGGAAGTATCTTTGTCTTGCTAACTCTTATCGGTTTATTGAATATCTTTTCTGTTTATTTTAATAACTATGTCAATCACCTAGTGGATGTCCGATTTTTCAGTTCCATCATCGTGGTAGTCATGATGTTCTGGTTTATTCTTATTGCAAAGATTTTGATTATCGGAGCGGTTATCAATGCCAGTGTTCAGAGTTTGAAAGATCCAAAGTTTAGTATGGAATAATTAGAAAATCCCTATTAGGAAACCTAATAGGGATTTTCTTAATAGATAAACATGGCATCGCCGAAACTGAAGAAACGATAGCGTTCTTGAATAGCATGGTGGTAAGCATCTAGGACTAAGTCCCGACCAGCAAAGGCAGAAACCAGCATAACAAGAGTTGACTTGGGCAAGTGAAAGTTGGTTGAAAAGGCATCCACGACCTTCCAGTCGTAACCAGGTTTGATAAAGATATTGGTCCAGCCAGAATCTGCTTGGATTTGCCCATTAAACTTGGAACCAATAGTTTCCAATGTGCGGATAGAAGTGGTTCCGACAGCGATGACGCGACCTCCATTTTCCTTAACAGAGCGAAGAGTGGCTGCTGCTTCGTCAGAAAGCTGATAGAATTCTGAGTGCATTTCATGTTCGTCCAGATTGTCAACAGAGACAGGTCTAAAGGTTCCGAGTCCGACATGGAGGGTCAGATAGACCAGATGAACACCTTTGGCTTGGATTTTTGCTAGCAGTTCTTTGGTGAAGTGCAGTCCAGCAGTCGGTGCAGCAGCAGAGCCACTTTCTTTAGCGTAGACCGTTTGATAGCGTTCACGGTCATCTAGTTTTTCGTGGATGTAGGGTGGTAGTGGCATTTCACCGAGACTTTCCAAAACTTCTAGGAAAATTCCTTGGTATTCAAAGCGGACAATGCGGCCCCCGTGGGTCAATTCTTCCGTAACGACAGCGCTGAGACGACCATCTCCAAAGCTGACACGAGTACCGACCTTGAGGCGTTTGGCAGGTTTAGCCAGAACTTCCCACTCATCACCACGAATATTTTTGAGCAGGAGAAGCTCCACATGGCCTCCGGTCTCTTCCTTTTGGCCATAGAGGCGGGCAGGGAGGACGCGAGTGTCGTTCATGACGAGGGCATCACCGGGTTCCAGCATATCGATAATAGAGTGGAAGTGTTTATCCTGCATTTCTCCCGTTTCACGATTGACGATAAGGAGTTTGGAGGAATCTCGTTTTTCAAGGGGCGTTTGGGCAATCAATTCCTCAGGCAAGTGGAAATCAAAATCAGCTGTATTCATATATCTGTTCATTCTTTCTAAGTTATAATCCTATCCATTATAACATGTTTCAAGTTTGGACGCTCTTTTTTTAGAAATTAAATCGTTTTCACTTGACAAAAATTGGTCTATACCATATAATGAATATAGAAATATGGAGGATATAAAATGAAAGTTATAAAAGTTGAGAATCAAGTCGAAGGTGGAAAAGTAGCTTTTGAGATTTTGAGAGAAAAATTGGCCAATGGTGCTCAAACATTAGGACTTGCAACAGGAAGTAGCCCGCTTGAGTTTTACAAGGAAATCGTTGAGAGTGACCTTGATTTTTCAAATCTAACCAGTGTAAACCTCGATGAGTATGTAGGGCTTGATGGGGACAATCCACAGTCTTACCGTTACTTCATGCAAGAAAACTTGTTTAACCAAAAACCATTTAAAGAAAGTTTCTTGCCACGTGGTGTTAAGGATAATGCTGAAGAAGAAGTAGAACGCTACAATCAAATTTTGGCTGACCATCCTGTCGATTTGCAAATCTTGGGAATTGGCCGCAATGGACATATCGGCTTTAATGAGCCAGGAACTGCCTTTGATAGCCAGACACACCTTGTAGACTTAGACCAGTCTACAATCGAAGCCAATGCTCGCTTCTTTGACAAGATTGAAGACGTTCCAACTCAAGCCATCTCAATGGGGATTAAAAACATCTTGGATGCCAAGTCAATTATTCTCTTTGCTTACGGTGAGTCGAAAGCAGAAGCCATTGCTGGCACAGTATCAGGCCCAGTGACTGAGAACCTCCCAGCAAGTAGCCTACAAAACCACCCTGATGTGACTATTATCGCAGATGCTGAAGCGCTCAGCTTGCTTGAAAAGTAAAATGACAAGAACCACTTGCTCTTTGGAGTGAGTGGCTTTTTACTTCAAATGTTCACTATCCTGCTAAAAAAGTGGTATAATATAGCTATACAGGGAGGTCCAAACTTTGATTTATATAATTGGTTTTATTTGTTTTTTACTTTTAATGTTACTATTTAGTCGCTTAATTCAGCAATCAAAGAACCCTTCGGGCTTTCTAGGAAAACGAATGATGAAATTGTGGAATCGAGCCTATCTCCCCATGTTTGTATGGGCAATTCGTTATCTGGATAGAACATCTTACCCTGCAATCTTAGATGTAGGAGTTGGAAACGGCCGTTCAACCATCCTGCTGAAAAAAACCTTTCCGCAAAGTACCATAACTGGAATCGATATTTCAGATACTGCAATAGCTCAAGCTAAACAGATAGAGATGACTAATCTAAATTTTGAACGAAGAGACGTTAGGGAGACAGGCTTTTCTGATGAAAGTGTTGATTTAATCACAGCCTTTCAAACTCATTTTCATTGGAGGGACCTAGAGGCTTCTTTTATGGAACTTCGAAGAATACTCAAATCAGACGGGATGCTCTTACTGGCTTGTGAATATAACAAGTTGTCTTACTTTTTACCAGAGGTCCAAAGCGAAGAAGCATTTAGACGATTCTTGTTATCAGTAGGATTTGAGCTCGTAACTAGTCAAAGAAAGGGATCATGGATCCTTTATAAAAT